>JAYSUY010000001.1:0-2508 GCA_043718855.1 Saprospiraceae bacterium
TGTAAAAAAACCGGGCACCGGGCCCGGTTCCCCGTCTGGTCTGCGTGAGCAGCCATTGATTTTGTAGCGCATGGAGGCTGTCGTTCGCCAGCCAGGACGGGCTGGCGGCAGGCAACCCGCTGCTGCCACCGCTGATAGTGCATACCTAGCTATCATTTAAGGAGCATGCGGTGACTGGAGAATACCAGGCAGGCTGGCGCGCAGGGACACACCAGGGACGGGCACCGTCCAGAGCGCCCGGCCAGGCAACGCAACTCTTGCGCTACCGATCTCGGTCTGGCCTGCATTTTGCGTACGGAGTGCTATAGCAAACACTTCGCAAGCAATGTCGCAAAAATGTCAGACTTCCTACACGATTTCGACGGCTCACCGCTGATTTTGTCGCTTCAAGTTGCCAGCGTCGCAACCTTGCTGGCGCTTGTGGCTGGCGTGGCTCTGGGCTGGCTGTTTTCGCGCAAGCGCTTTCCCGGCAGCACGGTGCTGGAGGCCGTCTGCATGCTGCCGCTGGTGCTGCCACCCACCGTCATCGGCTACGCCATCCTTGTCGCGGTCAGGGCAGCCCCCCAGCGAGCCACCCTGCGTCGGACACTCGTCGGTGTTGTCATCGAAGCCGTCGCCGTCAGAATCCTTCGTGGCTGGGCAACCAGCGTTGGTTTTCAGGCCTGCTTCGGTGGGGCAGCGGTCGTCTTGGTCGGCTACACCATCACTGTCACCATCTGGGCAACCTGCGAGTGTACCGGGTGTGGTGGGGCAGAGGTCGGTTTCATCAGGAGTGCCATCGCCGTCGCCATCTTTGGCGGGCGGGCAGCCGTTGTTGCTGGCAGGACCGGCTTGAGTGGGGCAACGGTCATCTTTGTCCACGATCTCGTCGCCATCCGTATCTGGGCAACCGCGCACGGTGCCTGCTTCGGTGGGACACTGGTCGTCGCGGTCAGCCACACCATCTGTGTCGTAGTCGGGGCAGCCCTTGGTTTCTGCTGGGCCAGCATCTTCGGGGCAGCTGTCTTCCTTGTCGCCGATGCCGTCGCTGTCCTTGTCTGGGCAACCTTTGGCGGTGGTGGGGCCCACCTGATCGGGGCACATATCCAATTTGTCGGGGGTTCCGTCTTTGTCCGCATCAGGTGGCAGCACTACCGGGGGTGCACCTTTGTGGAGCAGGTAGGCGAAGCCCGCGCCGAAGTGGAGGTTGTCGCGGTCGTCGGTGAATGCCTTGCGGAACTCGGCTTGCACGTTGAAGAAAGCGTATTTGGATACCCGAAAATTGAGGCCCGCGCCGATGGGGGCTTGGAAGTGTCCGTCTTTAAATTCTTCCAGAAAATAGCCACCGCCGACGAAGGCGTAGGGGATGATTTTCGATTCAGTCTTCATGTTCATCACCTGAAACACTACATCAAGGCTGGTGGTCACGCTGCGGGTGCTTTGCGTGGCGGGTTCCAGTGCATCGGGCAGCATAGCCAAATCCAGTTTGAACGGTATTCCGATGTTCAGGTAAGGCGCAACGTGGCGCACATATTCCAGTTCAAAACCCTGTCCTAATTTCAGGTCATTGCCAGCAGGTAGACCGAAGTCATTGAAGTTGAACCGCGCATGGAGGGCGTTGGGGAATTCGGCATTTTGGGCTTGGGAGGGCTGCACACAGCAGCAAAACAGGCAAAAAGTGGATAAAATTAAATTTCTCATACTACTCGATTTTTGATTCGAGCGGGGGTAGGCAAAAGCAGTGCCAATTGAATTGGTTGAGGTTCATCATGGATGAACGGTTAAATTCAAACCTCGAACTCCAAACTCCAAACTTCGAACTTTAAACCTTGAACTTCAAACTTTCAACTCCACACCGCCTCCACATCGCGCCACAGCGTCCAGTCTTTGGCGTAAAGAAAATTGAGTCGAGCCACTGTCTGCTCGTTGGGCTGTTGCAACCGCGCTGTATCGAGCGGGCTGAACACGCCGGGCTTCAACTTGGGCAAAGTCGCGTTCTGCGGGCTGGGCGCGTAGCCGACCCATGTACGGCGGCCCAGCAACACAGCCGCCCAGTGGCGTAGGAGCGCCAGCCTTTTTCTCGAAAAAAGCAGCCACGCAGGAAGCGACAGGAGCAAGGCGATGCACAGCAGCAGGTCGAAGGCCCGCTTGTCGCGCCGTGCGCCGGGCTGCGCGATGTTGTACCGGATGTCGATGGTGTACAGTTCGCCCGGCTCGTCCTTGCTGCTGCTGCCGATGATGCTGAGGCTTTCTTCAGGTACAATTTTGTACGATACCGCTGGGCCGAGACGGGTCATCCAAGCCAAAATATCCTGTGTGAGTACGTCTTTAGAACAGAAAATCACCTCGTCGATGCGGTAGATGCGGACGATTTCGGAGAGTTGGGGGAGAGAGCCGAGGCCCACGCCAGAGACTTCCCCAGCGTCAACCCCACCCCCGACCCCTCCCCTAAAAAGGAGGGGGGACGAGACATACGCCGAGGCATGGGCTGAAATGTCCTCTATCTCGGTATTTGCCTGAGTGCTTGTC
>JAYSUY010000002.1:0-6909 GCA_043718855.1 Saprospiraceae bacterium
CCCCCCACTGGGGGGGCTGGGGGGGGGCTTCCTCCGCTGGGGCGTGTATGCACTCATCGCGCTCTCGATTTACGGCTTCACTTGGTGGCTCGTCAAAGACTGGTTGGAGGCCCTCTACTTCATCGGCGGCATCGCGGTGGCGTTCGCGCTGCTGTGGGGCATCGCCCGGCTGCTCACGTTTTTGCTGCGCCGTTTTTTTCCAAAAAAGTGGAGCTACGTGTGGCGGCAGGGCATCGCCAACTTGTTCCGACCTGGCAACCAGACGGTGCTGCTGGTGGTCACGGTGGGCCTCGGCACCATGCTGCTGTCTACCTTGTTTTTGATTCAAAATTTGCTGCTCAAGCAGGTGGAGTTTTCGGGAAGCGGCAACCAGCCGAACATAATTCTCTTTGATATTCAGTCGGTTGACAAAGACAGCGTGGCCGCGCTCGTGCAATCACACGGCATGCCATTGATGCAACAGGTAGCGGTGGTGACGACTCGTGTGGACGCAATTGACGGCCAAACGAAGGCGCAGTACGAAGCGGCCAACCCGACAGCCTACCCCGATGTGGATGAACCAAACGATGCCCCCCGCGACCGCAGCCGAGACGCGGAGCGCGAAAAATTCGTCTCGCGCTGGGTGTGGGACCGCGAGTACCGCGTCACGTTCCGCGACACACTGATCGAGACGGAGGAGATTGTGGAGGGCGAGTGGACGGGCGTACACACGCTAGGTCAGCCGGTGAAGGTGTCGATTTCCGACAATTTGCAGCAGGCGATGAAAGCCAAAATCGGCACCCGCATCGCGTTCAACGTGCAGGGTACACGCATCGAAACAGAGGTGGGCAGCATTAGGAAGGTGGATTTCGGGCGTTTGCAGACCAATTTTTTGGTGCTGTTCCCGAAGGGGGTGCTGGAGCGTGCGCCGCAGTTCAATGT
The DNA here is from genome assembly GCA_043718855.1 of Saprospiraceae bacterium. Lineage (GTDB taxonomy): Bacteria > Bacteroidota > Bacteroidia > Chitinophagales > Saprospiraceae > M3007. The sequence continues at coordinate 922 of JAYSUY010000002.1, forward strand.
CATCGTGAGCAAGGTGAGCAGCACGGAGCAGTCGGCGCGGTTTCAGAGCGAGTTGGTGCGCCGCTGGCCGGGCGTTTCGGCCATCGACCTGACGCAGATACTCCGCTCAGTGGACGAAGTGCTGCGCAAGGTGTCGTTTGTCATCCGGTTCATGGCGATGTTCAGCATCCTGACGGGTTTGCTGGTGCTGCTGAGTTCGATTTACCAGGGCAAGTTTGCCCGCATCCGCGAGAGTGTGCTGCTGCGAACCCTGGGCGCGAGCCGCCGCCAGATACTGAGCATCAATGCGTTGGAGTATTTTCTGTTGGGTGCGTTGGCTTGTTTGGCTGGCGTGGGCCTCTCAGTCGTCGGAGCTTGGGCACTGGCACATTTTGCCTTCCAAATCCCCTTCGAACCGCAGTGGTGGCCACTGGTAGCGACATTCGCGGTCATTACCTCATTGACGGTCATCATCGGTTTGCTGAACAGTCGCGAGGTGGTGAATAAACCGCCGTTGGAGGTGCTGCGGGCGGAGGTGTGACGATAGATTGTGTTTGAATATTTTACGATAAAAATGGGGTTTGGACGAGCAGTTTTTAATCATTCCCCCTGATCTCAACACCCGGATGGCACGGTGCCATTCGGGTGTTTTATTTTAAAAACTTTTTGTTTTAAAAGCAAAAACGTGTTTTAACTTTGCTCTCCGAAAGCACTTGGCAGGCTTCTATGAAACAACCTACTGACGGATCAACTGTACGACGAAATGTTGGCAGTCAGCATGTTAACCGTTCACCTAAATTTTTTCGCCAGCCATGAATTTGACAAATTTTAAAACACATTGGTTTTGGGTCGCTCTGGCACTTATCGTGCTGGTCGCGTTTGTCCAGAAAAAACTCCTCCCCCAGAAGCCTTCGCACATGCCTGCAAAGCGCGAGCAACCCGCCGCTCCTGCCGAAAAATACACGGCTGCGGTCAGTGAGTCGCCCACTGCACAGATGGCTTTGGTATCCAGCAGCGGACGGCAGTTGCGCTCTATGCCCACACTCGACGATGCTACGGCGATGGCATTCCTCCGCCGCTTCGGAAATGTAGCGGTGGGCGAACACAAAAAATACGGCATACCGGCGTCAGTGCTGCTGGCCAGTGCTTACGTCAACAGTTTTGCCGGACAGCGGCCCACTGCTCAGCAGGCCAACAACTTTTTTGCACTGCCTTGCTCACCAGTTTGGGAGGGTCGCACTGCCACACTAGATGGCCACTGCTACCGCCGCTACGAGCGGGCTTGGGACAGTTTTCGGGGTTTCAGCCTCTACCTCCACAACCAGGACTGGCTGCCAGATGCACGAAAAAATTGCGGCTCCGACTGGCGCAAGTGGGCCAACGCATTGGCCAGTCACGACCTCTCGGATGTCGCGGGTTTTGAGGCGGAACTCAGGAAGGTAGTGGAGGCCTATCGGCTGTTTGAATTGGATGGACAGGTGAAAGGAGCGAAGTAAAATCGGTACTTAAAATTTTGATCTCCAGTCCGCTATCTGTTCCTTACACCCGCTTCCGATACGTCCACACCGCCAGCGCATTCACCGTCGCTGCATAGCCCAGCACCGTGTAAAAATTGGTTTTGATGTCTGCAAAGCCAGCGCCTTTGAGCAGCACGAGGCGCATGAACTGCACGAAGTAGGCCACCGGATTGATGCGGTTCAGTGTCTGCGCCCAATCGGGCATGCTCTCTACGGGGGTGAACAGCCCGCACATCAGGATGAAAATGAGGAGGAAAAACCAAGCCGTGAACATAGCCTGCTGCTGCGTGTCTGAGAAGTTGGAGATCAGGAAACCCAGCCCCAGCATGCAGGGCGTGAACACTGCCGTGTAGCCAAATACGAGCCACAGGCTGCCGAGCATGGGTATATCAAACACGAGTTTGCCCACCGTGAGGCCCACTGTCATCATCATCAGCGAGAGCAACCAGAACGGCAGCAGTTTGCCCAAAATGAACTGCCACTTCTGCACGGGAGTCACGTTGAGTTGCTCAATGGTGCCGATTTCGCGCTCCCGCACGATGTTCAGCGCGGTGAGAAAGCAGATGATAAGGGCCACGATTTCGCCCAAGATACCGGGTACCATGAAGGTTTTGTAGTCAAGGCGGGGGTTGTACCAGTTGGAGTAGGTGACTTGCACTGTTGGCTGTTGGCTGTTAGCCGTTGGCAAAGAGACTGTGCGGGCGGCCCATTCTTCCCCAAATCCGAGATTGAAATCGCGGATGATGCTCTGCGCATAGCCCATGCCCAGCCCGGCTTTGGTGGCGTTGATGGCGTTGGCGGTGAGTGCCAACGTAGCCGTGCCTTCGCGCACGAGGTTGCGCTCGAACTGGGCAGGTATTTCCAAAATCAAGTCCACCCGGTCGTTCGCCATGTCGTCGTCGGCTTCGGCGGCGGAGAAAGTGGTGTTTTTTACCTGAAAATAGCCCGACGCACCAAACTTGGCGGTCAGTTGCCGCGACGCGGGCGACAGGTCGTGGTCCACCACCGCAAGCGCAAGGTTCTTGATCTCGTAGTTGGCCGCGAACGACAGCAGCAGCATCTGGAACACCGGCATCACGAAGATGAGCGGCAACATGGTGCGGTTGCGGAAGATTTGGAGGAATTCTTTTTGGACTAAAAATAGGACGATGCGCATGGGCAAGTATCAGTGTCGAGGTGGTGTTTTCTGATCAGAATAAGTGTTTTTTAGAAGGATGCCTTCTGGGTTCATTTCGAGGACTTCGTACCCAGCAAAACCCATTTGCAATGAAAAGCCCCCAGAATAGATAGAAAATGTGTCGTTTGAAAATTTTAGGTTAAAACTTTGACAACTGTTCTTAACCCGTCCAGATGGCAAAAACTCCCAAGTGCAATCAGGAGAGTACGATGCTTCTGGCTGGTATTGGCGAGTCAAAAACAAGTATTGGCCTGCTGAATCTCTCGCCACAACTCCGGGGTAATAGATGCCTTGAAAAAAATGGCTCAAACTGTCCAATCGCAGTCGCTGCTTTGTCTTCAACTGCTCATACTCGTTCTCGAACAAGTAGTCTTCAAGCGCGAACCCAAAGCAATATTGACCCTCATAGTTGATTAGCGTGTCATTGCGGACAATGGCAGAAATATACTCAATCGCTGAGACATCAATGTATTTTCTAAGGCACTTCACATCATTCATGTACTGATTGATTCTGCACACATTTTTTCGATTAAGCCTCTTTTTCCAAACAGGCTCGCGGGTCATACCGACGAAAAGCGGGTCTCCATGTCGTTCTGCGCAGTAAGCGTTTTTATATCTATAAACCCAGATGTCCTTGGTGGTGAAACTCATATCTCCTCCGGTATGAGACAACTTCAACGTGTCACTCTCTGCCCATAGTTGATGGGTTTGCAGGGCTGCTGGGGCTTGGCCTCAGTGGCAAGCAACAGGCAAGCGAATAGCAGCACTTTTGAGACAAAGAAAAAGACGGTTCTCATAGCCTGTCTTTAAAGTTTTTAAGGCTCAGCGCAAGGAAAAACACCGCCATGCCACCCAGCACCAGCGTGTGCTTCCAGAGCATATCCAATCCCACGCCCTTGATCATGATGCCCTTCACGATGGGGTTAAAATGTGTGGCAGGTATCACATTTCCAATCACTTGCAGCGGCATCGGCATGCTCTCGCGGGGGAAAATAAAACCCGACAGCAGCATGGTCGGCATCATTAAGCCGAGGGCAGACATGAACATGGCCGTCATCTGATCCTTGGCCCGGGTGCTGATAAAAATGCCCAGTGACAGCGCGACGAACATGTACAAAACACACTCGCCCGCCAGCAGCAGCACCGAGCCGCGCATCGGCATACCGAACACGAAAATGCCGAGCAGCACGATCAGCAGCGCGTTCAACAGGGTCAGCACGAGGTAGGGCGCAGTCTTGCCGAGGATGATTTGGATGGGCCGGAGCGGCGACACGAGCAGCACTTCCATTGTGCCCAGTTCCTTCTCGCGGGCGATGGTGATGCTGGTCATCATGGCCGCCACGAGCATCAGGATGAGGGTCATCACGCCCGGCACGAAGTTGAAAACGCCTTTTTGCTCTGGGTTGTAGCGCATGCGGGTTTCTGTAGTTATGAGGTATGAGTTATGAGTTGTGCCCGCGATTTCGGCCTTTTCACGCTGATGATCAGCGATGATGGCATTGGCGTAGTTGATGAGCGTGGTGGCGGTGTTGGGGTCGGAAGCATCGCCGATGAGTTGGAGGTTTGCTATTTGCTGTTGGCTATTTGCAGTTTGCAGGCTCTGGGCGAAGTCAGGCGGGAACACAACGGCCATTTTGACCTTGCCACTGCGGAATGCCGCGTCGAGTTCGGTGGGGGAGTCGAGCGATCTGTCTAACCGGAAGTAGCCGCTGGAGAGGAGTTTGTTGGTGAGAGCGATGCTCTCCGCATCTTTCGAGGGGTCAAGCACGGCGATGGCGGCGTTGCGAATTTCGGTGCTGAGCACGAAACCGAACAGCAGGACCTGCACTACGGGCATCCCGAACAGGATGAGCAGCGTCCGCCGGTCGCGTAGGATGTGGCGGAATTCTTTTTTGATGAAGGCGGAAAAACGGTTCATGTTGTCTGACAGGATTTACAGGGTTTGCAGGATTTTTATACGCAGCAAAAAGAGGATCGCATTATCTGACGGGATTTACAAAACTAACAGGATGAGCAACTTATCCTCTGGCTAATTTCCGAAACACCTCGTCCATGTCCTCCGCACCGAACTGCGCCTTCATCGCTCGCGGGGTGTCGAGCGCCTCGATTTTCCCGTCTACCATGATGCTCACCCGGTCGCAGTATTCGGCCTCGTCCATGTAGTGCGTCGTCACCATGAGGGTCACGCCTTCGGCGGCGGCTTCGTAGATCAGTTCCCAGAATTGGCGGCGCGTGAGCGGGTCCACGCCGCTCGTCGGTTCATCCAAAAATACCACTTTCGGTTCGTGGAGCAGGGCGACGGAGAAGGCCAGTTTTTGTTTCCAGCCCAGCGGCAAGCCGCCCACGAGTTTGTTGGCCTCGTCCGCGAGTTGCAGTTTTTGGAGCAAAATGGCGGTTTTTCCCCGGATGTCCGCCATTTTAAGCCCGTAGATGCCGCCGAACAGTCGGATGTTCTCCCGCACCGTCAAGTCTTCATAGAGGCTGAACCGCTGGCTCATGTAGCCGATGCGCCGCTTCACCTGCTCCGGTTTTTTGCCCACATCAAAACCCGCTACGCTGGCCGTGCCAGAGGTGGGATTGAGCAGTCCGGTGAGCATTTTCAGTGCCGTGGTTTTGCCCGCGCCGTTGGCCCCGAGGAAGCCAAAAATCTCGCCCTCGCGCACATCGAACGTGATGGCATTGACGGCCGTGAAGGAGCCGAAGGTACGGGTGAGGTGGTCGGTGGAGATGATGGACATTTGCTGTGGATTTATGGATACTAGGGATTTGGCTACGCTACGCCTGCCGCTTTCAGCAAAAACAGCACGAACAGCAGGATGAACAGCATACCCTCCCAGCGCGAGAGGGTTTTGTCTTGGGTGAGCAGGTAAAAAAACAGCCCGCTGCCCAGCAGGAACGGCAGCGAAAAACCCAGCAAAGCCGCAGGCACAGCCACCGGCCCGAACATGGCCGCCGCGCCCGGCACCACCATCAGATTGAAAATGCAGGAACCCAGCACGTTGCCTACCGCCATTTCTGCCTTGCCCTGCCGGATGGCTGAGATATTCACCGCCAGTTCGGGCAGCGTGGTGCCCAGCGACAGCACTGTGAGCGCAATCACCGATGGCGGAATACCCAGCCCGTTGGCGATGGCACTGATGGACGACACCGTGTAATCCGCCCCGAAGTAAATGCCTACGCCCGAAGCCAGCAGGAGCAGCAGCGCCTTCGTTGGAAAGGCTGGGCGGGCCTCGCTTTCCGGGCCATCGGGGACACCGGATTCGCTGATGAGGTACAGGCTGTACACCACGAACGCAGCCACACCCACCCAAGCCT
>JAYSUY010000011.1:0-2496 GCA_043718855.1 Saprospiraceae bacterium
TTTGGCGATGAACCTCGGCGTTTTTTACCACACCGTTCAAAAGATGCCCCAAGCCGAAGGCATGTATTTGCGCTCGCTGGAAATTCGAGAGCGATTGGCCAAAAGCAACCCCGCACAGTTCGAGCCGGATTTGGCGATGACTTGTATGAATTTTGGAGAATTTTACACAGAAAATCAACAAATGGAGGAAGCAGAGACATTTAGTCTTCGCGCTTTAGATATTTATGAACGCCTATCAAAACAAAATTCAGAACAGTTTGAATTCTACTTAGCCAATACCCTGAATCTTATAGGGCATATAAATATGCTACAAAAGGAATTTGCAGCGTCTTGGCAATATTACAATCGCTCTCTTGCTCATTTTCAAAAAATCATGCTGGCAGGCCAAACGTACTATAAGGATTATCTGGATGTGGCTTTTTACAATACTGCAGCCCTCCGCGACTCTTTCACACTTCGACATGACCATCTCACTGCTATTGCCATCCAACGAGCGCGAGTATTGTGCATGGATTCGTTGCGCATTGTTGACAGTACGTTCCTGCAATCCGTTGTGCATGCTGGGGATACTCTCGCTCGCCTTTGCCTTTTCGCCCGCCAATACCCCGAAGCCCAAGCAGCAGCCGAACGTGCCCTCGCCCTTGCACCTTCCCAAAACTTAGTGCGTACCAACCTTGGCCATTCCTACCTTCTGCGCGGCAAGTGGAAAAAAGCCAAAACCATCTACGAAGCATACCTAAAAAACGAACCCGACCCAGCAGAGGCCAAAAAGACCCTCGCCAAAGACTGGGACGACCTCGAAGCGGCGGGCGTGAGCAGCCCGGCGGTGGCTATGGCGCGCAAGTGGGCGAAGAAGTAATCGGTGAAGCCCCTACAAATCCCCCAACTGCGGTCGCAAAATCAAATCTTCCACCACCGCCGTATCCGAGAGGGTGTAAGCAGCCCATACCATGCGGGCCACATCGGTGGCTTGCATCAGGCGGTCGGCGGGGAAATCGGCACCGCGCCATGAGTCCGACCAAGTTGCACCGGGCAAGATTGCGGTGACTTTGATGCCCTGTGGCTTCATCTCTTCGCGCAGGGCTTTGGAGAATCCGTGCAGCGCAAACTTCGAGATGCTGTACGAGCCGCCGTTGGGGTAGGCCACCACGCTGGCGATGCTGCACATGTTGAAAATGTGGCCCTTGCGCTGCGGCAACATGATCGGGAGCAAGGCGCGGGTGAGGTGGTATGCACTGTACAGGTTGGTTTCGAGCAAGGTTTCGAGGGTGCCTTCGCGCTCGTCGCTGACGGCTCCGGGCAGAAATATACCTGCGTTGTTCACCAGTACATCCACCTGTTGCCAAGTCTTGCGGACGAACTGAGCGAATTCCAGCACCTCTGATTTTTTACTCACATCGGTGGCGAAGGCGTGCAACTGAACATGGGAGAAATGCTCAGTCCAGTGCTGGCGCATTTCGTCGAGGTCGGCTTCAGTGCGGGCACACACGCAGAGGTCAAATCCGTTTTGAGCAAAAATTTCGGCGAGCGCACGGCCTAGGCCTTTAGTAGCACCGGTGATGACTGCGTTGGGCATGGGAGTGGGAGGCAGGGGTTTTACTTAAAAATTTCGTTGGTTGGCAACACGAAGCCGGGTATCACTGGCTCGGCAGAGCAGGGGTCGTCGCCGATGCAGATGGTCATGTTTTTTCCGCGATAGACATGGACTTGTTGGAGTTTGGGGAAAATATGCCACACCACGGGGATGTTCGCGGCCCGGTAGTCGGCTAACTTGTCATGGGCAGCATTCAGTTGGTCGCTGCTGGAGATGATTTCCACCACAAACTGCGGCTCTTGATTGGCTTGACGCAACAGTAGGACTTGCTGCTGGGAAAAATAAGCGATGTCGGGACGGCGGTGGTTGGTGCCGAAGAAAGTGTCCACTTCAGGTATCAATTCGCCCAGTCGGGTATTTTTCTGCCGAAGGGAATCAAGAAAGTTTCTGAGATTAAACCAAATGAATTGTTGAAATTGATTCATGCTGCGGGGAGTTTTGACCACCATGCCATCTACCCACTCGTACTTGAATTTGTCCTCACGTCCCAAAAATCGGCGTTGAAATTCGCGCCAAGTGATGGGCCGTGCGGGCTTCGGCGCAGCCTCCACAGGTGCAGCAGGTGCGAGGTAAGGAGCAGTAGGCGCAATTTGAGTCTGAACGGCTGTTGCGGTCATCGCTGAGTATTTTAGGACAAAAGTAAGCGGTTTACGGCAGAGTGAGTTTGCCTAACTTTCGCCCAAACTTGCCGCGCAGCGGCCATGCAGTGGGAATACAAATCCCCAAATCACTCCATCGCCAAATCACCAGCAGTACATGACCAACGACGATTTCAAAGCCTTCGCGCCCAGCATACCGACCGACCCCGGCATCTACAAATACATTGATGCAGAGGGTGTTATCCTGTATGTGGGCAAAGCAAAGAACCTGCGCAACCGTTTGTCGTCCTATTTTGGCGACAA
>JAYSUY010000101.1:0-6369 GCA_043718855.1 Saprospiraceae bacterium
GCCTGGCTCCAAAATGGAAACCCTATACGAAGCCATCGCGCACAAGCAGGTAGAATCCGATGAGGATGCCAAGGACCTGTTCAAATCTTCTGCTGAAGACCTGCGCAACTTGCCCAGTTTGAAGAACAAACTGAAAGACCGGCTGCTGGATGCCATCTTCCTGCTTGACTTCAAGGAGTCCAGTTTTTCCAACCGCCAGAAGGCGTTTTACGAGTGCTACAAAAAGTGGGCAGCGGCGATGACCCTGCTCATCCGCAACGCCAAGATCAATGGCATTGATGTGTTGGAGCGATTGCTACGGCACACCAAGCACTTCGAGTTTACGGAGTTGAATCTGGACATTCTGCGGGTGCTGAAATTGCAGTACAGCACAGTAGATGGCGACCTCAAGAGCTACGAAGTGGCCAAAACAGACTATGAGGTATATGAGAAACTGTGGCTCATGGAGAGCCGCGCCGAACACTGCTACCAAGACCTGATGGTGCGCTATACCAACAGCAAATCCACCAAAACGGAGGTAACCGACATCGCCAAAGGTTACTATGCAGAGTTGGAAGGTTACATGGCCGACCACGAGGCATTCAAGTTGCACCTCTTCGGGCGCATGATCCACCTGCTGATCTACAACAGTGCCAACGACTATGTGAACACCGCCCGACTCTGCGAAGAGGCTATCGCCTTTTTTGACAAAAAGCCCTATGACAGCGGGCTGCCTTTGCAGGTATTCTACTACAACCTCATCGTGTGCTACCTGCAACTCAAAGAGTTCGATAAGGGTCAGGAGGTGATCAGCCGCTGCGAATATTACTTCGAGGAAGGCACCTTCAACTGGTTCAAACTCCAAGAGTTGTTCTTCCTGCTCGCCATGCACACCGGCCACTACGACGATGCTTACCGGCTCTACGAGAAAGTCTCCAACTACCCCAAATTCAACGACAAGCAGCCCCAGATCGTGGAGATGTGGAAAATCTTCCAAGCCTACGCCTACTACTTGGTCAAAATCGGGAAAGTACCTGATGAGGTAGTGGTCACGAAAGTGTCGAAGTACAAAATCAACAAGTTTCTCAACGAGATTCCGCTGTTTTCCAAAGACAAAAGCGGGATGAATATCTCCGTCCTGATCGCCCAAATTTTACACTTTATTGCCGACCGCGACTACGATGCCGCCGAAGAGCGCTTCGATAACATTAGCAAGTACCTCACCCGATATGTGAAGGAAGACGGCACGGCACGCAGCAATCTGTTCATCAAAATGTTGTTGCAAATCCCGCTCGCCAACTTCCACCGCGAGGCGGTGCTGCGCAAAACCGAGCGCTACGTCAAGCAACTTCAAGCCATACCGCTCGAAGCGGCCAACCAATCCCACGAGATCGAAATTGTACCCTTCGAGGCGTTATGGGAAATGACAGTGGCGATGTTGGACAACAAGATTTACAAGTCGAAGAAGAAGTGAATTGGTTGACCGGTGGATTGGTTGACTGGGGCGCACCAATCACCACGAAGCCGAGATCAGGATAGTTTGCGCGTAAAAACAGAAAACCGGGCGGTGCTTACGCTACCGCCCGGCTCTGTATCTAACCCTCATGAAGTATTTTTTTGACTAAACTCAAATGCAAAAGTGCAGGTGCAACGCGCAACTATACCTGTGCATCGGCTTAGAGTTTCCTTAGAAAATCCCCTCAGTCTCGCCCAACGTCAGTATCGTTGAAAATTCCGCCTGCGTCAGCGGCATCACCGAGAGTCGCCCGTTGCGCACCAGCCCGATCTGCTGCAAATCCGGGTGCGCCTTGATCTCAGCCAGCGGCACAGGCCGCACTAACGGCTGCGCCGGCACCAAATCCACACACGACCAGTCGCCCTTTTCCGCCGTCGGGTCGGGGTAATGCTCCCGCTCCACGCGGGCTATGGCCACTACCGCCAAGCCGATGTTGGAGTGGTAGTACAGGCAGAGGTCGCCGATGCGCATAGCCCGCAAGTTGTTGCGGGCCTGATAGTTGCGCACACCGTCCCAGCGGGATCGGCCCTCGCGCACGAGGTCGTCGAAACTGTAAACGTCGGGTTCGGATTTGACAAGCCAGTAAGCCATGAGCGAAACGAGGAACTATGATGTATGAACTATGAACGAGGAGCGGGAGTGGGGGCGAAGGTAAGCAGGGGGCAAACATTTGATCGACTGAGGAACACACCTCATCAAATGTTAAAATATTGACACTTTGAAAAACCTTCCGCTACCTTAGGCACGGTTTCCGGCCGGAACCGATGCACTCAATTTTCTCACACTTTTAACCGACTACCCATGTCAAACTTTGATTTCGAAAAACGGGGGGGGGGCAACACCATCTGCCGCTACTTCGCCACTTTGCAGAATGTGCTGTGGGCCATTCTGTTTACCCTCAGCGGCGGCTTGTCCGCCCAAGTCATCAGCCCCTGCTCCGATATGGAATTCCCCTTTGACGCGCTGCCCCCCGCCTCGGCCTGCGCAGTGTACGGCAACGAGAGCAACACTGTGTATCACCACCAGATTGGGGCAGGCTCGAACACAGGGGTGAGTACCGCCTCACAACTGCTCGCTTTCCTGAACATCCCTCCCGACCCGTTTGGCTCGCCTACTACGGTGGCTAACCTGAACTTCAAGGTAGTCGGGAACTTCACGGTGGATGTGAGTTTGGAGTTCGAGAACGCAATACTGAAAGTCTCGACAAACAAAAAACTGAGCCTCACTGGTGATGGCAGGGTACTTCGGCTCGAAAACGATGTCTTGTTCGCTTGTGACGGCCTGTGGCTCGGCATCGAACTGATGGACAACAACCAAGTGGTGGATGAATCGGGCAGCCTCATCGAAGATGCCGTGAGGGCCATCACCAGCGTAAACCGGAGAGGTACGCTGCTGCGCTTGGTCAACTCAACCTTCAACCGCAACGTGACGGGCATCTTCCTCGTAGGGCAACCGACGTACAGCGCAGCCGAAAGCCCGCAGATCAGCCGTATGCTGGGCTGCGCCTTCACGGCTACTTCCACGCTGCTCGGCAACGCGACCCCACTTTATGGTATCCGCTGCCAAGACGTGCTCCAGCCGCTCAACGCCCTCCCTATTTCCAACAACAGCAACCGCTTCGATGCGGTACACTACGGCATTTCGGCAACGGGAAATGCCACCAACTTGGTTGTCCACAGTTCCCAGTTCAGCCGCCACGCGGTGAGGGGCATCAGTTTCCTGAATGGCCGACGACTCGAAGTGCGCGGCTCTACGTTCTTGAATGCCCGCACGGGGATTTATATGTCGGGAGCGGAGGACTTGGTGAGCTTCGACAACACCTTCACCTATACTTTGGCAACCGAGGTCACCCGCGATCACATTCGAGTAGAAAACCCACGGATGGGTCACTTGATCAATGTGGAGGAGTGCATCTTCAACATCTCCGGCGACAGCCAGACCGCCACCTCCGCTGGTCTCTCCATCTCGCCCAGCCCGACCGTGCCGCTGATGACAAACATTTACGGCAATACCTTCAACCTGAACACGCAGTGCGACTTCTCAAGCAACTCTGTTTTCAAGCCTTCCACTGGCCTGCTCATCAGCGGCGAGTGCATCCCTGGCAGCGACATGGACATTAGTCGCAATATTTTCAACGTGAACGCAGGACACCCCTACGCGAACGTGGGCTTCCGTATGGAAAACGGCACACAGCGCAACGGCCTGAATTTCACCACCAACGACTTTTTGTGTGATGGAAGGGCCATCCAGCTCATCGGGGGGCAATTAGGCATAGATAACGAGGTGACCGAAAATTATTTCCATCGCACCGGCATCATTGGTGGTGTGCCGACCATTGTGACGGGTACGGGCCTCGGAATGGAAATCAACAACTTTGAGGGCCTGTTGATTTGCACCAACTTCATGTTTTACAACTCCCTGAACGGCAGTTACCAGTTCAGCGGGCAGAACATGACCACCACTTTTACAGCCAACGAGACCCACTCCTCCAACTACACTCCACTCAACAATCTCTTCAACATCACTGGCGGCAGTGTCATCGGCCAACAGATCGACAACGGCAACCTATGGATTCCACAAGACGTGGGGGCTTCTTGGGTGAGGCCGTTTTTGGTCAATGGGAATAGCTCGTTAGAAGCTGTTATGAGTTCCCTATTCCAAGTCAACGAACCCCAATCGGTTTATAACACGACTACCAACGACTACGACCTGCTATCGTTGAGCCACCCTGACCGAGTATTTCCGGACGTGCCACCTTTGGAAGATGCCTTTTTTGACGACGGAGGCGGCACCCCAGCAATAGATTGCGCCCTTCAATCGCCTCCGGAAGCCCCTGGCGATTATGGCGACATAGCCATCGCGGAGGGGGACTTCGGGACTTGGTTCACTGGGGCTGCTGTCGGCTGGGACGCAGAGCAGTACCTCTACCGCAAGCTGCACCTGATGCCCGGCTACGTTAGTGCCAACAGTGCGTTCAGCAGCTTCCTCAACACCCGTTACAACAGCACAGTCGGGCAGTTTTATCGGACAGAACAAAAGATGAACGAGGCTATTGTGCCGCCCGCTGCGCTGCAAGCGCTGATGGATGAACAGAGCAACGCACTGACTCAGGCCAATTCAAGCATCTCTGCTCTGGATTACGGCGACACCCCTTCGACAGAATACTACACGCTGCTGTCTGCTCAAAAATCTGCCGATGACTCCTTGCTGGTGTTGGAGCAACAGATGGCCACCCACCGCACCCAAAAATGGGGCGAAGCACAGACGCTGCTGGCTGCTGTTACGACCGTCAATGCCTGGGAGCAGAACAAAAAACGGGTGTATGAAATCTTCTTGACGACACAGTTGACTCAAGGCGGCGAACTCCCCACAGCGCAGATAGCCGAACTTAAAACCATTGGGGCGCAATGCCCAGAGGCGGGCGGCAAGATCGTGTTTTCCGCTCGTGGGATGTTGTCGCCTTGCGACTACGAGGACATCCGGGAACAGGCCGGGGATTGTGCGCCCGCGACGGACTGGCGCAGCCAAGATGGAGGGCAGAACGTGCCAACGTCTGGCACCGTCAAAATTGAATTGTCGCCCAACCCAGCCACAGATCACATCTTTTTCACGTCAAGTGCATCTGGCCGACTGCTTGTTTTCTCCACTGACGGCAAACAGCATTTGGAAGCAAACTTTACAGCAGGGGCCAACCGAACCAATTTTCACCTGGCTCCGGGTGTGTATTTCTTCCACTTGAACATGGAAAACGGCCAACGCGAAGTGCGTAAAGTGGTCGTGCGCTAACCCATATCCTTTCTCACTGGCTGCTATCGGATTTGCCCGGTAGCAGCCTTTTTCACTTTTCACATGACAAGGCTGATTTTTTTCGTCCTGCTGCTTTGCAGCAGGCTTTCGCTATATGCCCAAGATAAATATGACCAAGTATGGGTGTTCGATAAGTACATCGTTATGAACTTTTCCACCACACCGCCCACCATTACATTAGATAATCCCGATCCATGGCTCGGCCCAGGCAATTTCACTACTTCTATTGGAGACCAATATGGAAACTTGTTGTTTTACTCTGGCGGCTGTTTTATTGGCAACCGCTTGCACAAAGTCATGAAAAATGGAGATACCATCAACTCTCAATTAGCATTTACAGGTTGGTGCAATGCTGGGGATATCCCTATTGCAGAAAGCAATACGATTGTGCCTTACCCTGACGATGGCGCAAAGTACATCGTGTTCAATCTCGATATGGGCAATGCTCCCATTGGTTCCAATTTTTACACTCCCTGGCATTTGTTGTACCATGTGGTCGACATGACCAAAGAAGGCGGCTTGGGAGAAGTGGTGGCGAAAAACCAGATTGCGGTAGACACTTTCTTGGCCAACGGCTCGCTGAGTTCATGCAAGCACAGAAATGGCCGCGACTGGTGGATTGTGGCTCCAAAGTTCAATTCCAATTGTTACTACCTTGTGCCGGTCACACCAGCAGGTGTAGGCACCCCCATCCAACGCTGCGCCGGGCTTGTTTTTGGAGATGAAGACAGCGGCGGCCAAGCCACGTTTTCCCCTGACGGCACCCAGTACGCCCGTATAGAACCTGACAACGGCTTGGTACTGATGGACTTCGACGCATCCACTGGCGAGTTCTCCAACCCCCGAACATTGGACTACCCTGCGGAGTACCTGTTTGCGCACGGCACCTGCTTTTCGGGCAATTCCCGCTACCTCTACGCCACCACTGCCAACAAGTTGTTTCAGTTTGACACAAAAGCCGCCGACGTGCAGGCCAGCATGGAGTTGGCTGGGGAGATCAGCCTCAGCGCCTTCGTTTCGCAGCAAAAAGGCGCTATGGCATTTGCCAAATTGGGGCCTGACGGCAA
>JAYSUY010001001.1:0-8268 GCA_043718855.1 Saprospiraceae bacterium
ATTCTACTTTGTTACTTTAAAAAAGTGGGATTGTCATGTCGTAGCGAAGCGGAGACATCCACACAAGCCAAGCCTTTTGGGAGGTCACCTGAGCCCGAGTTGTGTAGATGTCTCCGCTTCGCTACGACATGACAATTCGTTTTTTCTGATCTAACAAAGTAGAATTAGGAACGTGTAAAAAATAAGTTGTAAAGTTGAGGGAGTTTGTTGGCGAGGACGCCAACAAAGGCAAGAAATTTAGGCAGCCCTTTTGACAGCCCACCACGACAAGAATGGGACACGGATGGGACGGATAAAACGGATTCAAACAGATTTTCACCTCAAAATCCGTTTTGATCCGCCTAAATCTGTTTGATCCGTGTCCCATTATTGTCGCGGTGGGCGCACGGCTAAGTTGTTACAGCTTAAGTTATCTCGCAAAAGCGCAGAGGCGCAAAGTACTCGGAGTCAAACCTTTGCGCCTCTGCGCCTTTGCGAGACACTTGTGTCGTAGTACTTATTCACGGCAAGATGAAGGGCGTTTTGATCAACTCTACCACTTCTGCTTCATCAGGTATGAACAGCAACATCCTCGTTTCGGTTAGTTCAAGCACCTGAATATCAGACTTGCTCCAGCCGTTCGACCCAGGCACCACATCGAGGCTCTGGGTGGCTGGCGAAAAAACGTAGCGTCGGCTTTCAGGAAAAAAAATGCGGCTGGTCGCCGCCTCTTTGTTGTAAAGTGCCAAGGTACTGTCGGCAAAAAACACGGCAAAGTAGGGCATCTCGATGGCTTCGGCGATGCGCTCAACTTCCTGCGCACTGTCGCGCTGCTCCCACATCTCAAAATCGCGGCGCGCTCGCCGACCAGCCTCCGTAGGGTCAAAATAGCCGTACCAAGTGCGGCTGCGCTGCTTGCGCACATGGTCGTACACGGCGACGGCCTGACGTAGAGCGGGCTGTTTTTTATCCACCTGCACACCTTGCTCCGAGTAGCGCAGCACCTCCCAGCGGCCCACGACACTGGGTGGCGGTGCGGTTTGACTGTACACGGGCGCAACGTAGAGCACAGCGATGGCGGCGGCGCAGCGGGCGGTTTTTGAAAAAAACAACATGGGCGAAATGTGGTGAGATAAATGTGATAACGCACTAACTTTCAGCACATTCAATTTTTTAGCACGGTCTCAATCCCCTCCAACTCCTCCGCGCTGAACGCCAAATTGCCTACCGCCCCGATACTGTCCAAAAGTTGCGCGGAGCTGCTGGCCCCTACCAACACGGTAGTGATGCGCGGGTCTTTGAGCAGCCAAGCCACTGCCATCTGGGCGAGGCTCTGGCCGCGATCAATGGCGATGTCGTTCAGGCGGCGCACTTTCCCCAGCAGTTCGGGCGTGATTTTGTCGGCGTTCAGGTAGCGGGCATCGCGTACGGCACGCGAGTTTTCGGGCAGGCCGTTTAGGTAGCGATCGGTCAGGATACCCTGCTCCAGCGGCGAAAAAGCGATGGCACCCGCGCCTTGTTTTTCCAGTTCATCCAGCAGGCCGTTCTCCACCCAGCGGTCAAGCATGCTGTACCGAGGCTGGTGGATGAGCAGCGGCGTGCCCATTTTTCGCAGCAAATCGGCAGCGCGGGCGGTGTCTGCGGCACTGTACTGCGAGATGCCGACGTAAAGTGCCTTGCCCTGACGCACGATGTGATCGAGCGCGGCCATCGTCTCCTCCAGCGGCGTGTGCGGGTCGGGGCGGTGGTGGTAAAAAATATCTACATAGTCCACGCCCATGCGGCGCAGGCTCTGATCGAGACTGGCAATCAGGTACTTACGCGAGCCAAAGTTGCCGTAAGGCCCCGGCCACATATCCCAGCCAGCCTTGGTGGAGAGGATAAGTTCGTCGCGGTAGGGTGCCCAATCTTCCCGAAACAGCCTGCCAAAATTTTCCTCCGCAGCGCCGAAAGGCGGGCCGTAGTTGTTGGCGAGATCGAAGTGCGTGATGCCGTGATCGAAGGCTGTGCGCAGGATGTGCCGGGCGTTTTCGAGGTTGTCGGTGTGGCCGAAATTATGCCACAAGCCGATGGAAAGCACGGGGAGCATGATGCCGCTTTTGCCGCAGCGGCGGTAGGCCATGCGCTCGTAACGCGAGTCAGCGGCGCGGTAGAGGCCAGGGGCGTACTTGTCGTTGATGATCATTGCGTAAGTAGTTACTGGTTGTCGGTTACTGGTTGCTGGTTTCGCAACGGCCTGGTATTCTGCTTGTTGCTGAAAAAGACAAGTACCCGATCATAATGAGTGATGATTATTTGAGCACAGATACTCCGTTGATTTTAAAGTTGATGAGGTTGGGTTGATGAGGTTGATAAGGTTGATGGGGTTGATAATCAACCTCATCAACCTCATCAACCTCATCAACCTCATCAACCTCATCAACCTCATCAACACATTTCACAGCGCATCTACCGAGTCGTATACCACGACTTTTGTCCAGAGGTGGGCGCATTTTTTAATAAAATTCAAGTGCGTAGGGTGCGTCTGATACCCGGCTTCGTCGGCGGGCGTATCGAACAGCAGCAGCAGGGAAAATGCGTACGACCGCTCAATCACTGGGCGATCAGTATCGGCAGGTACGCCGATGTGCGACTGGAGGATGTGTTCGATCGTCGTGAGTGCTTGAAGGCCAGCCAACAGTTCAGCGCGGTCGGCGGCTGTGGCATCGGCGGCCATCCAGAAAAAAACGTGGTGTATGAACATAAGTGAGGAGCGAGCAGTGAGCAGTGAGCGGTTGTAAGGCACAAAAGAAAGTAGTTTTGCCCTTTCAAAAATCTTTTCATGCACTCAGGACGCAATTACACCATCAAAGAAGTGCTCCGCTGGACGCGGAGGGACATTTACACGCTGCTGCTCATCTCTGCTGTACCCACGTTTTGCTACGAGGTGCTGGGCTGGACATGGCTCATCATCCCCTGGTTGCCTATCGCGCTCGTCGGCACGGCGGTGGCCTTCATCGTGGGCTTCAAAAACAACGCCTCCTACGACCGGATGTGGGAGGGCCGCCGGGCCTGGGGGGCCATCGTGAACGCCAGCCGCGCTTGGGGCATCATGTCGAAGGATTATGTGACCAACCGCCACGCTGTGTCGCCGCTTGCGCCAGAAGATTTGAAAAAAGTACAGCAACAACTGGTGCACCGCCACTTCGCCTGGCTCACTGCGCTACGCTACGCCCTGCGCGAGTCAAGGGTCTGGGAAAGCAGCCATCTGCCCCACAACGCCGAGTATCGCGTATTTTTCAACGTAGCGGAGCACAAGGGCGACTTAGCGGAGCAACTCTCCAAATACCTCAGCCCGGAGGAGCGCGACTATGTGCTGAGCAAAAAAAATAAGGCGGCGCACGTCATCAGCCTACAATCTACACACCTGCGGCTGCTGTTGGAGCAGGGGCTGATCGAGGATTTTCGACACATGGAAATGGAGCGGTTACTGGTGGAATTTTACACACAACAGGGTGTTTGTGAGCGACTTAAAAACTTTCCCTACCCCCGCCAGTTCGCTACACTCAACGTGTACTTCATCTGGCTGTTCGCTCTCATGGTGCCGTTCGGGATGATTCAGGAGTTCCAAAAACTGGGTGATCACTACGTGTGGCTCACCATCCCGTTCAGCGCATTAGTGTCGTGGATTTTCACCATGATGGAAAGAATCGGGGAAGCCACTGAAAACCCCTTCGAGGGCAGTGCCAACGATGTCCCCATTACGGCCATGAGCCGCACCATCGAGATCGACCTGCGGGAAATGCTGGATGAGGTGGATGTGCCGCCCGCCTTGCAGCCCGTGAACCATATTTTGCTTTAAACTTAGCCGCGCGTTTCACCTTTTTCAAATCCACCTTCGCTTATGTTTCCCGTTCGTTACTTGCCCACCCTTCTCCTTCTCGCCTTCCCCGCCCTCCTGCTTGCGCAGCAGGCCAACACCGCCGCGCTTTGGCACGACGTACCCCAGTGGGACACCCACGCCCCCGCTGCCCCGCCCCGCTGGGCCGGGTTGCAACAGCACCGCGCCCTGCAATTGGACTTCGCTTCGCTGAAAAAACACTTGGAACAAGCCCCTACCGAGGCTGAAATTGCGCTCGGCAAACCCGGCCTGCTGCTCGCTTTGCCGCAGCCCGACGGCAGCACGGCGCGGCTGCAGGTGTGGCGCGTGCCGGTGATGCACCCCGATTTGGAGCAGCAGTATCCCGACATCCGCACTTTCGCAGGGCATGGTGCTGACAATCCGTACTTGATCGTCCGCTTGGACTACACGCCAGCGGGCTTCCACGCCATGACGATGGGCGGCCCGCAAGGCACGGCCTACATCGAGCCTTTCCAGCGCGGTGACACAGGTACGTACGCCTGTTTTTGGAGAAAAAACTTTACCCAAAACAGCCCGCGCAGCGTGGTGTGCGGGGTGACGGACGAGGAGCAGGAAGCCGCTCAACTCGCCTTCGAGACCGGGGTGAAGGGCAGGGCCGGAAGTTGCGGGCAGTTGCGCACCTACCGCCTCGCGCTGGCCTGCACGGCGGAGTACGCGCTGTATCACGGGGCCAACGCCAACAACAAGCAGCCCGCGCTGGCGGCTATGGTGGTGAGCATGAACCGCATCAACGCCATCTACGAGCGCGACCTGAGCGCCCGCATGACGATCATCCCGAACGACACGCTCATCATTTTTACCGACCCCGACACCGACCCGTACACCAACGGCATGGTCAACATCATGCTCGACCAGAACCAGACGACCTGCGACAACGTGATCGGCAACGCCAACTACGATGTGGGCCATGTGCTGGGTACGGGCAACGGATGGGGCGCGGGCGTGGCGTTCTTAGCCAGCGTGTGCAACAACTCGCTCAAAGCCAAAGCCGTATCTACCGCCGACATCCCTGAGGGCATGGACTTCGACGTGAGCCTTGTTTCGCACGAATTTGGGCACCAGTACAGCGCAACCCACATGCAGTACAACGCTTGCAACCGCTGGGATGCGACCTCGATGGAACCCGGCAGCGGCTCCACCATCATGGGCTACTCCGGCATCTGCGAGCCGAACGTGCAGCAGGATGCTGATGGTTACTACCATACCGCGAACTTGATACAAATGGGCGACTTTCTGAACGGGAGCGGCAACGGGTGCTCCACCAATTCGGGCACGGGCAACGCCGCGCCGGTGGTGGCTGATTTGGTGAACCGCAACATCCCGAAGTCCACGCCATTCTTCCTGACGGCCTCGGCCACCGACCCCAACGGCGACGCGCTGACCTACTGCTGGGAGCAGGTGGACCCCTTCACGGGCGTAGCCGAAGCCATGCCGCCCGAAGACGGCAACCTCACTGGCCCCATGTTCCGCACCTTCTCACCCATCGCTTCCAGCACCCGCTATATGCCGCGCTTGGCCGATGTGGTGAGCGGCTTCGACTTCGATTGGGAGGAACTGCCCTCGGTGGCACGGGCCATGAATTTTCGCGTCACGGTGCGCGACAACCGCCCTGCTGGCGGCTGCACCACCGAAAAATCCATCACTGTCAGCACGGCAGGCAACGCTGGCCCATTTGCTGTGACAAAACCTAACACGCTGATTGCCATCGCTCCAGGTGCATTAGACACGGTGAAATGGGCGGTCGCCAACTCCAACAACGCCCCGGTGAGTTGTGCCAACGTGGACATCCTGATTTCCACCGACGGCGGCCTGAACTTCACCATGCTGCTCGCCAACACGCCCAACGACGGGCAGCAAATCGTGGCTTTCCCGAACACACCCACACAGCAGGGGCGCGTGATGGTACGGTCGGTGGGCAACATTTTCTATGACGTTTCCAACGTGAACTTCGTCATCGGCAACTATACTTCGCAGTGCAACCAGTTGTTCAACAGCACCGACGTGCCGAAGGCCATCCCGTTCCGCAACGAGGTGTCGTCCATCCTCACGCTCAGCGCCAGCGGCTTGGTCACGGATGTCAACGTGAAAAACCTAAACATCACCCACGCCCGCATCGGCGAACTGACGGCTTGGCTCATCAGCCCTTCGGGCATCGAGCGGCAGTTGTTCGATCAAATCTGTGGTGCCAGCCAGAACATGAACATCAACTTCGATGACGAGGCCAACAGCGCCTACGCTTCCATTCCCTGCCCGCCCACTAACGCGGGCAATTTCAAGCCCATCGAGTCGCTCTCGCCTTTTGATGCCGAAGAAATCAACGGTACTTGGACGCTGCGTGTGCTCGACAACGACGGCATCGATGCAGGTACCCTGAACTCTTGGGGACTGGAATTCTGCTACCTCGCGCTGCCGGTGGAGTGGCTGTCGTTCACCGCTGTGCTGTCGGGCGAAAATGCCGCGCTGCTCCAGTGGAGCACTGCTACGGAGCAGGACAACCTGGGCTTCCGCATGGAGCGCAGTGTGGGCAACGCGCTGGGCTTTGCCGCCATCGGCTGGGTGCCGGGCAGCGGCGACAGCCGCGAAACCCGGAATTACCAGTTCACCGATCCCAATTTGCTGCCCGGCTTGACGCACTACTACCGCTTACGACAGGAGGACGAGGATGGCTCGCTTCATTACTCCAAAGTGGAAAGTGTAGCGCCCCGCTCTGCCGCCGGACTGCTTCGCCTCAGCCCCAACCCGGTGGGCAACTTGCTCTACATCGGCCTGCCCGGCCAGCCGGAAGCGGAGACGATGCTCGTCAGCATCTGGGACGCGAGCGGCCGCAAGGTGCTGGAACAGCGCATCGCGGCCGACCAGCCTGTGGATGTGAGCGGTCTGCCCGCTGGAGCGTATCAGGTGCAGGTGCTCGAAGCGGAGGGGATGTGGAACGGGAGGGTTTTTCGTCATTAGGTCATTGGGGCATTTCGTCATTTTTACCCGCTATAGCCTCGGCGCAAGCCTCGCCCGTGCCTCGTTTGTCATTCCGAAGGAAACCGTCCAAGTCGTGGCGGTACTTTTGGAGCGATTTCTGGAGTGACACACACCAAGACATACACTTGGATGCGGACGGTTTCCGGCAGAATGACAAACGAGACTTGCACCGAGGCTTGCACCACACTTGGGCGGTTTCCTTCAAAATGACAAAAGCGACAAAGCTTGCCTTGCGGCAGTAAAATTGACAACCATGCACCACTACCGATTCCTCTCCCCCACCCTGCTCGTCCTCTCTGCCCTGCTTGCATTCGCCGCTTGCCAGCGCAACCACCTGCCTCAGCGCGACCGCTTGGCCGAGAAGGCTGAGCCTTACGACATGTTCGCATTTCAGCGCTCATACCCCGATGCGCACTTCGATTGGGAGACTTGGCGGCAGGCCTTGCACCGCGCCCGCGAAGCCGATGCCTCGGTGGTAGAGCGCGGCGGATGTGGCGGCGGAAATCCCACATCTTGGACGTTGCAAGGCCCCAGCAACGTGGCGGGCCGAGCCAATACCTTGGCTGTAAAGCCTGACAATGAGGATATTGTGCTGGCAGGATTTGCATCGGGCGGCATTTTTAAAAGCACCGACGGTGCGGTGACGTGGCGGCCTGTGTTTGAAGACAACTTGGAGTTGGCCATCGGCGACATCGC
Source organism: Saprospiraceae bacterium (assembly GCA_043718855.1). GTDB lineage: Bacteria > Bacteroidota > Bacteroidia > Chitinophagales > Saprospiraceae > M3007. Next base: position 7,550 of record JAYSUY010001001.1, read on the forward strand.
ATTTGACCCGCAAAACCCAAACGTGGTGTACGCCGGCACGGGCGATGCGAATATGCCTTCGCAGGTGTTTAACGGACACGGCATTTACAAAAGCACCGACGCGGGCGAGACTTGGCAGTACCTCGGGCTGGGCGAGCAGGGTATCATTTCGCACGTTGTGGTACACCCTACCAACGGGCAAATTTTGTACGCCGCTGTGAACGGCAACCCCTTCGTGCGCAACGACCAGCGCGGCGTTTTCAAGAGCATCAACGGCGGGCAAACCTGGCAGCGCGTCCACTTCGTGAGTACTCAGGCGGGGGCCAGCGACTTGGTGATGAACCCTCAAAACCCGCAGGTGCTGTACGCTTCGTACTGGGATCGCATCCGCAGCAACAGCGAATCGACCATCTACGGCCCCAACGCGAAGGTGTTCAAAACCACCGACGGCGGCGCGACTTGGGCGCAACTCGGCGGCGGCTTGCCTACCGGAAAAATGGGCCGCACGGGGCTGGCCATTTCGCAGCAAAACCCCGACAAGGTGTACGCCGTGTATGTGGACACACTCTCCCGACCGGGCGGCCTGTACAAAACCACCGACGGCGGTCAAACGTGGACTTCGTTGAGTGTCAGCGGAGTAGCCGATACTTACGGCGGCTTCGGTTGGTATTTTGGAAAAATCGACCTGAACCCGACGAACGACGAGGAGGTGTATTTTCACGGCATCCTGCTGTGGCGCA
>JAYSUY010001002.1:0-2950 GCA_043718855.1 Saprospiraceae bacterium
GGGGCGGAAATCTTCGGGTTCATGTGGGGCTTGGAGCAAACGTTGTTTTTCATGCGTGTAAACAGTTTTGGTGGCAGGATGAATTTCCTATCGCTGCCAAAGGTAGAACGGCAGCCCCTGCGGCTTGAGAGCAAAATCGTCATTTGACTAATTTTTACAAAAACTCAATCCGCCTTCCCCTTGAACTCATGCTTCAGCCCCCAGTACTCCTTCAGCACCATCTTCACCGAACCTACCGACACCGGAGATTCGATCAGCACCGGGATGCGGTTTTGGTCGTCAGACACCCAGACGCTCATCTTCGCATCTTCCTTGAACACGCTGCCCGCAATCACATCGGGCTGAAATTTGAGGGTCTTGTAGCGGCCCATGCTGTACACTTTTTTCCGCGCGTCCTTGCCCACATAGCGCAGTTGCAACGGGAATTCCTCCTTGTCCATGAACACCGAGAACGGCACCTTGTAGCCGTTGGCTTGGCTGGCAAAATCAATGTTGCGGAGGTTGTAGAGGATGGAGAGCACGTCGTGTACGCAGGTTTTTACCGGGTGTTCCGTCTTGGTTTCTGCGGCTCCCTTGTGGTCGGACCGCCACACCGTAGCGTTCTTGGCACTCTGGTTGAAGGCTATTTTTTCAAAAATATGGTATTTTCCCTCGTTTACGCTGCGCTCTGAGTAGTTGGGCAGCAGCGTCCCTTTGCTCACCCACGAGTCGTAGCGGTCTTCTACCGTAAAAAACCACTCGTAGGAGTCGTAGGTTTTGCCAATGGCTTGGTAGTGGTACTGCTCGCCCTCGTCGAACACCTTGAAGGTCACTTCGCCAGCAGCCAGCCACACAAAATTCCAGTTGTAGTAGATTTTGTAGGTCAGCCGCTCCTCGTTCTGGTAGGTGAAATTGGAGTTTTGGCAGGGGTCGTAGGCGGGTGGGGTAGGGGCGGCGACCTGATTTTCAGAAGGCTCGTCGTGGCGAGCGTTGTCGCTGGGCGCAGCAAAAGCCATCAGGAGCAGGAGCGCAGGGAGCGCGGAAAACTTAGTCATGTTCATGGTTCATAGTTTTTAGTTTATCATTCACTAGGTAAGTGCTACGATGCGGATGTCTCGCAAAGGCCCAGAGGCGCAAAATTTTGATTTTGAATGCTTTGCCCCTCTGCGCCTTTGCGAGATAATTTACACTAGTCTTAGCGAGCCATTTTTGACGTTGAGGAGAAAAAAAGTACCGACCAACGCGGGCAAAATCAGGTTTATTATCCAGAGCGTAAAGGTAGCGGATAGGCTGCTGACCTCGTTGGCACCAAACTGTGACCACACCTGCACCGCCAAACTTCCCCGGGCCACCAAGCCCATCGCAGGGGGCAGTGGGATGCCCGTTTGCAGCAAAAAAAGGGTGGAAATGCCCGCTAAACCGCCCCAAAAACCCGTTTGGATGCCAAAGAATTGGAGCAAACAAAAATATTGACCTGAGTACACAGCATACCGAAAAACCGCCCAGCCCAGCACCGCCCACAGTGTGCGCTGCTCAAAACGCTCCAGCACTGCCACGCCGCGCAGCAGCAAGCGCACCTGCCCGCGCAGCCAAGGCCATCGTGTTGGCTGAAGTCGCCACGACCGCAGCCAGCGCAAGCGGCGCAGCACTGGGATCAGCAATTTGATTTGAAAATAGAAGAAAAACAGCGCAGCCACTCCCACCGCAGCCAGCACTGCCACCGCCCAAGCATAGAATGGCTCTGGGCGCAGCACCTGCTGCATAAACCACCACAGCCCCAAGCCGCCCGCTGCCAGCACCACCAGCGTCTGGCTCAGCGCGCTCACCACATTGGCCGTTGCAGCCCGCCACCGTTGCTCCGGCTGCACCAACAGTACGCGCCCGGCGAACTCGCCCAGTCGGTTGGGCGTAAAAACCGCCAAACTCACCCCCGCCAGCACCCCGCGCAAGGCCATCCCCCACGACACTGCCGGGCTGAATACCCGCAGCAGGAGCCGCCACTTTTGGGTTTCTGCACCCCAGTTGAGCGGCAGCAAGGTTATTGCAGCCACAGCCCACCATAGGTTGGCCCCTGCCCATTGCACACGGAAAGCAGCCCATGCGGAGCGCAACTTGTCGCCGCTGCCTAGTTCGTGCGCCAGCAGCGCAGCGAACAGCAACACCAAAACCATTTTGAAAAAAAAAGCCCAGCGGGAGTTCATCCGCGCTCAGTACGTCCCCGTGATGTACTGCTCCAAACTCTGGATGCGGTTGGCCTGTTCGTATATGATGGCCGTCACGATGTCGCTGATGCTCAGTATGCCCACCACCTGGTCGCCGTCCACCACCGGCAAGTGACGGAAGCGGCCTTCAGACATGATCTGCATACAGTCGTCGATGGTCTGTTTCGGGCTGACCACGATGACACCGCCTGTCATCACCTCCGAAATGGGTGTGGACTTGGCTTTGCGGTCCTTCAAGATGCCCTTCCGAGCGTAGTCGCGTTCGGAGAAAATGCCCACTAACCGCTCATCCCGCAAAACCAGCACTGCGCCGATGTTGTGGGTAGCCATGATTTCGAGGGCTTCGATAACGGTCTGATCGGGATGAACAGCAATGATGGTGTTCGTGCGTTTGCCAGAAAGAAGTTGTTGTACGCTAAGCATAAGATGAGGGTAGTGAAGGTGGAAGGTAGAGGGTGGAAGGCCTTTGGCTGTTGGCAAATAGCCAATGGCCAACAGCCCTTTGGCGACGGTTAAAATTATTGCCACGCTGCCCATACTTTCAAAGTTTTGTTTTTATTTTTTGTAACAACTTAGCCATCCCGCAAACTGGGTAGGATTGGCCAACGGATGAAACGGATTTGTCGGATTCGAACGGATTTGCATTTTGACACGCTGGAATAAACGCTTCAGTTGACTTTGTTCAGAAATCCGTTCAAATCTGGTCAAACCGTTTCATCCGTTGGCCAATCCTGTGTGGGTGGCGAGTG
>JAYSUY010001003.1:0-2948 GCA_043718855.1 Saprospiraceae bacterium
CCCCCCGACACTATACCCCGCATCTGGGAGAGCGGCTAAGTTGCTACTTTTGGGCCAAACATCCCCGCCCATGCGCGACCTCACCCCCGCCACCACCCACCTCGCCCAGAATGCCATCGGGCGACTGACCGAACTGCACCAACTCCACGAGCAACTCTGGCCCGCCGCTAGCCCGCTGGCCCTCACCGGAGTGGGCGGCCTCGGCAAAACCACCCTCGCCCAGATGTACTGGCTGCACCACCGGGACAAGTACCGATGCGCCGCCTGGCTCAGCGGCTACGCCATGTTCAGGAGCGGCGAGCAGTACCGCACCGAAAACGCCGAGTACTTTCTCCGCGCTTTCCTGGACGACAACTCGTTGAAAACCAGCCTTCAAATCAACTTGGAGCCGCGCCAGACGGCCTTCGAGCAATTCCAACAGGTAGTGGCCGCAATGGCCGCGCTGGGCGATGGCCCGCACCTGCTGGTGGTGGACAACGCCCCCGAAGCCGCCGCTGCCTTCGTGCCCGAACTCAGCCGCCTGACCCAGTGGCGCATCCTGCTCACCAGCCGCGAGCCAGTACACAACATGGCCTGCTTCGAGTTGGATGCCCTGCCGCCCGACGACGCGGCCACCCTCTTCGAGCGCATCTTCGGGCAGCCCGCCCGCTCCGAGGCTTTGCACACCCTGCTGGCCGAAATCAGTTACCACACCATCACCATCGAACTGCTGGCTGCCTACGCCCGCGAAAAACGCCTCGCCCCGCCCGCTCTGCTCGACCGCTACCGCCAGCAAGGGCTGATGCAGTTGGACGACTACGACATCAGCGTACCCCGCTACCACCAACAGCGCGACCTTGCCGCCCACCTCCGCGCTCTCTTCCTGCTCGAACTCGACCCCGAAGAGCAGGAGATACTCCGCTACTGCTGCATACTGCCCACTGCCAACCAAAATCTTGATCTCATCTTGCTCGTCGGAGTCTTGACGGAGGCGGGCCTCTGCGACCTTTTGGGCAAAAAGGACAGCGAAAAAGATTTCAAAAAGCGGCTGCGCCGCCTTGCCAAACTCCGCTGGCTCGAAGAAAAAGACGGCACCTACCGCTGCCACCCCGTGCTGGCCCAGACCGCCAAAGCCCAACTCCAGCCCGATGCGACCAACTGCGCAGGCATAGTGGAAAAAGTGACTCGGCTGCTGATACCCAACGAAGACACCCAAGAGTGGCGAGGCAACCGCGCGCCGTATGGCCCGATGGGTGAGGCGGTGCTGAAAGGGGTGTGGAAGGTGGGCGAGGATTTTGGGGAAGAAGACAAAGAGGTGGCATGGTTGGCATTGTGGTTAAGCAGCCTGTTCAGTAGTTTGGGCGAATTGGGCAAAGCCTTGAATTACAACATGAAGGCATTGTCCATCCGGGAGAAAATTTTGCTGCCAGAGCATCTCGATTTGGCAACGTTGTACAACAACCTCGCGGCGACCTACGGGGCATTGGGCGAACATGAAAAAGGTTTGGAGCACAATCTGAAAGCCTTGTCCATCCGGGAGAAAGTTTTGCCACCAGACCACCCCGATTTGGCAATGTCGTACAACAACCTTGCAGAGACCTACCGAGGATTGGGTGAACACTCAAAAAGTTTGGATCATCACTTGAAAGCCTTGTCCATTGGAGAGAAAATCTTTCCACCTGAGCACCCCAATTTGGCAACGTCGTACAACAACCTCGCGAGGACCTACGGGGCATTGGGAGAACATGAAAAAGATTTGGAGCACAACCTGAAAGCCTTGTCCATCCGGGAGAAAGTTTTGCCACCAGAGCACCCCGATTTGGCAATGTCGTACAACGATCTTGCCGCGACCTATTGGGCATTGGGCGAACACAAAAAAAGTTTGGAGCATCACCTGAAAGCCTTGTCCATCTTGGAAAAAGTTTTGCCACCGGAGCATCCCCATTTGGCAACGTCGTACAACAACCTCGCGGCGACCTACGAGGCATCGGGCGAATACCCAAAAAGTTTGGAGCATCACCTAAAAGCCTTATCCATCTTGGAGAAAGTTTTACCACCTGAGCATCCTGATTTGGCAACGTCGTACAACAACCTTGCGGGGACCTACGGGGCATTGGGCGAACACAAAAAAGATTTGGAGTATAGCCTGAAAGCCTTGTCCATCCGAGAGAAAGTTTTGCCACCAGAACATCCCGATTTGGCAGGGTCGTACAACAACCTTGCGCTGACCTACTATCGCTTGGGAGATGTAGAACACGCCCTGACTTTCATCCGCCGGGCAGTAGCCATCTGGGAAAAATCCCTGCCTGCTGCGCACCCGCACACGGCTATGGCTCGGAAGAGTTTGGCTTTTTTGGAAGAAAAACTGCGGGAGCGGGGGTGAGGGGTACGCCAACTTGAACCTTCAAAACTTACCCCATCTGCCATCCTCCCATCTCAAACATTCAAACTACCGCCATCATGCAACCCATCCTGACTGAAATCCGGCACATCATCGCCGAAGCACGGGGCCGCGTCGCCCGCAGCGTGAACCATGAACTGACTGTGGCCTACTGGCACATCGGGCGTGTCATCGTGGAAGAAGAACAGCAGGGCAGCGAGCGCGCTGACTACGGGAAAAAATTGGTGCAAGAACTGTCGGAACACCTCCAAGCGGAGTTTGGCAGCGGTTTTTCGGCCAATAACCTGTGGCGGATGAGTGACTTGTACCGCTCTTTCCCAATTCTTGACGCAGTGCGTCAAGAATTGACGTGGACACACTACCGTGTACTGGTTCGCCTCGACGACCCCAGCAAGCGCGACTTTTACATCGCCGAGGCTGTCAAAAACATTTGGTCGGTGCGGCAAATGGAGCGGCAGATTAACAGCCTGCTCTACGAGCGGCTGCTGATGAGCCAAGACAAAGAAAGCGTACTGGCCATCGCCAAGGGCGAGGCGCTGCCCACCGAGCCGCATCAAATCCTGAAAGA
>JAYSUY010001004.1:0-8238 GCA_043718855.1 Saprospiraceae bacterium
CCAAAGTAGGCGAGCCGAATGCTACCGTGACGGCCCACATCTACGATTTGAAAGCCGGGCTGACGGTGAACGTGAAACTTCCCCCCGACCCCGAAACCAGCAACCCGAAACCCGAAACCGACTCCTACCTCCCCCGCATCGCCTGGACTCCCTCCAATCGCCTGTGCCTCACCTGGATGAACCGCCACCAGAACCATCAGCGCCTCTTGCTGGCTGACCCTGCTACGGGCAATTGCACCACACTTTTGGAAGAAAAAAACAAGTACTACCTCGATCTGCACGACATCACCTTCCTCGCCGACGGCTCCGGCTTCGTGCTGCAAAGCGAAAAAAGCGGCTTCAACCACCTCTACCGATACGACATGACCGGCCGCGAAGTGGCCGCGCTCACAAAAGGCAACCACGACGTGACGGCCTTCTACGGTCTGGACGAAAAAAACGGCCTCGCCTACTTTCAGGCGGCTGTCGAAAACCCCATGCAACGCGAACTCTACTCCGTCAAACTCACGGGCAAAGGCCAGAAAAAAATCAGCAAGGACGAAGGCGTACACTCCGCCCAGCACAGCAGCACCTTCGATTATTTCGTGGACACCTACTCCACACTCAACTCCCCACCACAATACACCGTGCGCGACCGAAAGGGCAAAGTGCTGCGCCAATTAGAACAAAATCAAGCACTTGCTGACAAGCAGAAAGAGCACGGCACCATCCCAGCGGAGTTTTTTGACTTTAAAACCCCCGAAAACGTGTCACTCAACGGCTTCATGATCAAGCCCGCAGCCCCGCAATTTCAGAACAAAAAACTGCCCGTGCTGATGTTCGTGTATGGCGGCCCCGGCAGCCAGCAGGTGATGGATCAGTGGAAAGGCGCGAACTACTGGTGGTTCCAGATGCTGGCCCAGCAGGGCTATGTGGTGGCTTGTGTGGACAACCGAGGCACCGGCGGACGCGGCGAAGAGTTCAAAAAAATGACCTACCAGCAACTCGGCAACCTCGAAACCCAAGACCAAATCTCGGCGGCCAAGCACCTCGGCACCCTGCCCTTCGTGGACAAAAACCGGGTTGGCATTTTCGGCTGGAGTTACGGCGGCTACATGTCCAGTCTGTGCATGCTCAAAGGGGCCGATGTATTCAAAACCGGCATCGCCGTCGCCCCAGTCACCAACTGGAAGTGGTACGACTCCGTGTACACCGAGCGCTATATGCGCACCCACGAAGAGAATGCCGACGGTTACGAGCAGAACTCGCCCACCAACTTCGCCGACCAACTCAAAGGCAACTACCTGCTGGTGCATGGCCTCGCCGATGACAACGTACACTTCCAGCACACCGCCGAGATGGCCAACCAACTCATCGCCGCCAACAAGCAGTTCGACACCATGATTTACCCCAACCGCAACCATGGCATCGGCGGCGGCGCACGGCTGCACCTGTACACGCTGATGACCAATTTTTTGAACGAAAAACTGAAAGGCGAGGCAAAAGAGCCAGCAAAACCATGAGCAATCTCCGCCCCCTCCTCGTCCGCGCCGTAGCCCACGCGCTGCAAACGATTTTTCAGGAAAACCGCTACGCCGACAAAGTCATCGAGCAGACGCTGAAGCAAAACCCCAAAGCGGGCAGCCACGACCGCGCTTTCATCGCCGAAACGACCTACGAGGTGGTGCGTTACTACCGCTTGTACTGCCACTTTTTGGGAAAAACGCCCACTGCCGAAGCCGAATGGTGGCAACTCGTGGGCATCCATTTTTTGCTTAAAGGTGTGGTGCTGCCGGACTGGCGGGAGTTTGAGCCGCTGCGCGGCAGTGGTAGCACGGCGTTCACGCCGTCGGGAAAGGGGGCGTTTACGCCCCGTATCTCACCCAACATCGCCGTAAACGGCGCATATCCCGACGGCGTGAACGCCGTGCTACCCGTCCTCCCCCGCGCCCTCCGCGAAAGCATCCCCGACTGGCTCGACGAACTCGGCTCTGCCGAACTCTCCAACCGCTGGGACGACACCCTACACCAACTCAATCAGCCCGCCCAAGTCGTGCTGCGTACTAACCGCTTACGCACCGACCGCAAGGCTTTGCAAACTGCGCTGCTCAGCGAAGGCATTGATACAAAGCCAGTTGGACCGGGTGAGGCATTGGTGCTGACCCGCCGCCAGAACGTGTTCCGCACCCAAGCCTTCCGCGACGGCTGGTTTGAGGTGCAGGATTTCAGTAGCCAACTCGTGGCCCCGCTGCTTGCCCCGGAGCCGGGTATGCGGGTGGTGGATGCTTGTGCAGGTGGCGGCGGCAAGACCCTCCACCTTGCTGCGCTGCTCCAAAACCGGGGCAGCATCATCGCGCTCGACACCTTCGCCTGGAAGTTGGACGAACTCCGCGCCCGCGCCCGCCGCGCCGGAGCCAGCAACATCGAGACCCGCCCCATCGAAAACCGCAAGACCATCAAGCGGCTCTACGGCTCCGCGGATCGCTTACTGCTGGATGTGCCGTGCAGCGGCCTCGGCATCCTGCGCCGCAACCCCGACGCGAAATGGAAACTCGCCCTCCAACAAATCGAGCAACTCCGCGTCATCCAGCAGGACATCCTACAAGCCTACAGCCCCATCACCAAGCCGGGCGGCAGCATGGTGTACGCCACGTGCAGCATTTTGCCTTCAGAAAATGAGCGACAGGTGGAAACTTTCCTGCAAAGCCCAGCAGGACGCGACTTCCGGCTGATGGAGCAGCGCAGCATCTTGCCGCAGGACGAAGGTTTCGATGGTTTTTTTATCGCGCTGCTGGAGCGAGGAACGGTATGAACGATGAACGCCACACCGAACGCCGGGTGCCGCTTTCGGACTTTGACCGAGGGCGGCTGCTGAGCATCCAGCGCGACCGCCAGCTATGGAAGCGGCTGGCCATAGCGGGGCTTTTGAGTGCCGTCGCCCTCTGCTGTATCTTCGCAAAACCAGATGCAGAGGTCGGGGCGTTCATATTTTTTATGATTTCGTGCTTGGTAACGCTGCCCATCCTGTTTGTCCAAATTGAAAAACTGGAAGCCATAGAGTTGGAGTTGAAGCACCAAACGACGCTCGTGGTGGAGGGTGTGCTGGAACGCAGAGCCACTCCAGACGACGAGGGCAACGAAGTCATCACTTTCCACCTCGGTCCCTACCAAGTGGGCGATAGATATCTGGGGAGAAAACTGGCCGATGGCGACCCCTGCATCGCGCGATTGGCGGTGTACTGCGGGGCGGTTTATTCGGTGGAGAAAAAGTAGTGCAAGTATTGCGGAATGGTATTCCGCAGTCACTACCCCCGCACATACCCCGCCAAGTCCGGCCATTTTTTCACCAGTCCTACCGCTTCCGCTTTGGCAATGCGAATGCCGTTGAGGTAAGCCACCACCGCAGCCTCCGCAAACCCCTGCGCTTGTAATTCCTTGCGCAACTGCGCGGCAGCCGAGTGCTGCTTGAACAGCCCAGCGGTGTACTGGTAGGTGCCAGCCCCCGGTCGAGTTTCGATCATGAGGTCGCTGAACATCGCTTGTGCATCGCTGGTCAGGATTTGCCGCGTGGTGGTCATTTCCACTTTGTAGAATAGCCCAGAAGTAGCCTGCTCGAAGGCTGAAAACGCCCCCGAAGCCATGAACTCTGACACGGGCGGACGCTGCACCAACACCTCCACTGGCAGCGGCTCCACTGGTGTGACCAATGAAATATCAATGCGGCGGTTCATTTTTTGGCCCGCAGGATTGGGTGCGGCATCCAGCACGTTGCGGGCGATGGGGTAGCCCGAACCCGTGCTGCGAAGCACCACACGATCTGCTGCAATTCCCCTGTCTGTCAATGCTTTGCCCACTGCTTCGGCGCGTTTGATTCCGTAGTACAGGTCAAATTTGGCCGGGCCGGTCTCGTCCGTGTGGGTCGTGACCAGCAGGGTGGCTTGCGGGAAACGTTGGGCCACCGCCACCGCTTGGGCTACGGCTTTCAAGTTATCGGCGGAAAGCACATCGCGGTCGGAGTCGTAGAACAGGGCAGGGATGAACACTTGCCGCACTTCGGGTTCTGTACTCGGCAGTTGGGCGACTTCGGCGAACGAAGCGGGCGTGCTGCTGCGCAGTTGCTCGTTTTGCTCGTCCTTGAAGTAGGCTTGGTAAATGTCGCGCTCGCCCCGGCTGTCCAAGCGGTCGGAAGCAAAAAAAGCGGTTCGCCCATCATTTCCCAGTCTGAAAAAAGCGTCGTCGTCGGGCGAGTTGATGGGGGTGCCGAGGCTCTGAGGCGGCAGCCAGTCGCGTTTTTTTTCATCAAAAACAGCCCGGTACACATCCAAGCCGCCCATGCTGCCGGTGTGGTTGCTGCTGAAATACAGGGTGCGGCCATCGCGGGCGAGGAAGGGCGCGACCTCGTCGTAAGCCGAGTTGATGCTTGGCCCCAGATTTTGCGGAGCAGACCAAGCCGTGTCGCGCCAGCGCGTGACGTACAAATCCAGTGCGCCGTAGCCGCCCGCCCGTCGGCTGGAAAAAATCAGGGTAGAGTCATTGAAAAAAAACGGATTGCGGTCGCCCTGCTCTGGCTGCATCGGGCTGGCAAAGGGCGTGGGATTGATGGCGTACTCGTCCTTCCGCCCGGCAGTATCGGCAAAAATCTGCCCGCCATGCAGGGTGTAGCCCCGAAAATAATACATCACTTGGCCCGTAGCATTGAAACCCGCAGCCACCTCGAAGCGGGAAGTGTTGAGCAGCCCGTTGGTTTCGGTAGCGAAATCCCAGCCGCTGGTGTTTTGCTGGGTCAGGAACATATCGCTGCACCAGTGGCCAGCGGCGGGGTCTTCGTAGCCCGCATCGTTGCGGCGGCCCCCGGCGCAGCCCTCGCGGGCGGCAGAGAAGTAGAGCCGGTCGGCATGGTTGACGGATGGCACGGGGGCAAACTCGTCGCCGGGCGTGTTGACGCGGTCGCCGAGGTTTTCCACCAGTGCTACTGCCTCGTTGGGCCGCGCTTCCATGCCGCTCAGGCAGCGGCGGATGTTGTCGGCGGCATTGGCCCGAAACGGGTGGCGCGGGCCAGCGGCGCGGAGGTAACTTTTGTAGGCGGTGATGGCCCGTTCCCATTCCTGCTGACCGTGCAAAGTGCGGGCGAGGTAGTAGTGCAGGTCGGGGTCCTTGCTCTGCGGGTTTTGGCTGAGCAGGTATTCCAGAAACTTGCGGGCCTTGTCTGGCTGGTGCAGGCGGTAGTGGGCGATGCCGATTTTGGTGAGCACGCCGATGTCGCCAGGCTTGGCGGCTTGGTACTGTTCGAGGGCGGCGAGGCTTTCGGCCCAGCGGGAGTCGTCGAAGTATTTTTCACCCGACTTTTTGAGTTCGGCGGGTTTTTGGGCGAAGCCCGCAGCAGCGCAGCAGAGGGCGAGGGCGAGCCCGCCTACGCGGAGGCTTCGGCGGGTAAAAAAGAGTAGGAACCGGATCATGTGCATGAGTAGGGTGGAGGGGCGTTGGCGTGGGGCGAAGGTACCAGTTCGGTTACCTATGCTTCGTCACTTCTATGGCTTGAAAAACGCGCCCGTTTTTTTCCAAAAATGCCACAACGTAGGTGCCATCGGGCACATCGGGTAGTATGTAGCGGTGGTCGGACGACGCTTCCAAGTAAGCCACTTGGCTGCCATCTAGCGCAAACACCCGAAGAGCGGCTACCTTTTCAGCGTGACTGAGGGCGAAGGTGCTGGCGATTGGGTTGGGGAAGAGGTTGACATGGGCGACGGGCAGCGGTTCATCGGTGTCAGATATGGGGTTATACAGATAGACCGCTGTGGAGGTGTCGGTGGGAACGCTCAGGTTCTCCAATTTGAGGTGGACGATGCCGGGGCCTGTAACCACCCCAGCGAAGTTGTAGAAGTGTACTTCGAGGATGCAGGAGTCGCCTGGGTTTATGGTGAACTGCTGGGTATTTATGAACGTAAAATAGTCCTGAATACAGTCACAAATGGCCGTTTGCATACCATTAGTTAGGCTGATGACGTGACGGGTCCAACGGATACTGTCCACCAAATTGGATGTATTTTTGACGTATGCTCTGGCCGTAATGCCCTGGTCGCTCGGCAGCGCGAAAACAACAGCAGGGTTGGGCGCGATGGTGTAGGTGCTTTGCGCCCATGCACATTGGGCCAGCAGAAACACCGAGCAGAAAGTGAGGTGTAAATTTTTCATAAACAGGTCGTGGTTAGGGAACAAAGATTGAGCGCTCCGCTGGAATATCAAAATCATCACCAACGCCACCACAGGGCTGGTACGTCTCACAGGCAAAAAACATTTTCCATGAAATACCTATCTACCCTACTGCTGTCCATCGCCCTGCTGCCCACCGCTTTTGGGCAAAAAAGGCTGGAAACTGCCCTCGTTTTCAATATCGGCAACTACACCACGCCGCACCGACAATTAGCGTTCGAGCCTTTCGACGGCTACTCGTCGCCTACGGAACGAACGCTGCCCGGCTACGTCGCTCTGGTGGGCGTACAGGAGCGGCTGCGGCTGAGCGCCCGCTGGGGCGTGGCTGCGGAGTTGTTGTACGGGTTTGCGGAGTACCAGCGCATCGGCGTGTTCAAGCCCTGCAATTACTGCGACTGCTTCGGGCCTTGCGGCGATGTGGTGGATACCCGCTACGCTACCTACCAAGTGCTGTTTCCGGTGCGCACAGATTTTCGGTTCAAGCCGGATGGGCGCTGGCAGATGTCGCTAGGCGGCGGCCCTTCTTACACGCTTTTTGCCCTGCAAAGCAGCAGCAATGCTTGGCTGGGCAGCACGGAGCCGCCTCACTTTTCTGCGGCAAAACGGGTTGATTTTGACGATGAGCCACCCGTATCCTACAATCCACGCTGGCAATGGCTGCTGCACGGGGGTATCTCCTGCCGAATTTCCGAGCGCACCCACATCGGGCTGGAAGCCTTCTGGAACCTGCGGCCACATACGATTGAAGCCGAATATGGCTGGAAATATGCCGCACCCGTGCCGGGCGTGATGAAAAATGTGAGCGTAGCAGTGCGCAATGTGCTGGGGCAGGAGTGAGCAATCCAGTTTGAGTTACACAGAAAAAACCCTCCGTCGGACTGATCCGACGAAGGGCGTGGCATGGGGCACAGAAGTTTATGGAAGGAGTTTTCAAAAGGTTGAGGCGTTCGCATCTGGCTTGGGGGCCGCTTGGTTTGGGGGATTAGAATTCATCGGGTCATCGGTTCTGGGGCTGTTTTCGTGCGCTTATCTTTCGACTGCGCACTTTTTGGTTTGGGTGAAATACAGGGTAATCGAAGATTGCCTCCACTTGGATTTGGGGACCGCTGGCATTGGGGTTGGCCACTTGGTTTGGGGGATTAGCATTCATCGGGTCATCGGTTCTGGAGCTGTTTCCGTGTACACATCTTACGACTGCACACTTTTTGGTTTAGGTGAAATACAGGGTATGTTTTTTAAAAATTGAAGCCCATCGCAATGCGGCTGTAAGGTGATACCGGCTTCATGCCAAGCGTAGGACGTACGTTTTTTGCGTTGCCGTTGAGGCTCAGGCCGCCTGACAGTTCAAAGGAAAAATGCCCCTTCGTTTTGTGCCAACCACCGCCCAAGCGAATTCCGCTCACCTTCACGTTGGGGTACTTTTTTGTTTCAGATTCAGTGAAAAAAATCAGCACCGAAGTCTCGGAGGTCGTCTGGATATTGTGTTTGCCGACATACACACCGCCCTCTGCGAAGATGCCCTGCATGGCATTTTTGGCGTATTGCCGCAGGTAGAGGCTCCAGCGTTGACCGTTGTTCGTCACCGTCTCGCTCCCATTGGCGAGCAGCATTGGAAAGAATAAAGCGGTGTTCGTGCTGCGCCGCTCAAACCAACTCTGGTACTCCGCCAGCACGGTCGTTTTGGGGCCTACTGCCCGCTCGTAGCTCACTGAAAACTTGCCGATCACTGGTTGCAACGGGGTGATTTTGATAGCATTTTGCTGAGCATTCACCTGGGTCAGGAGGGTCATACAGAGTGCAAAAAAAGAGGCGTTCAGGGTCAGGCGAGAAACTTGAAAGTTGTGTGTCATATCGTTGTTCGTTTTTGATAGGGCAAAGGTGGGGGTGGTGCCAACCGTCCCTGTCTTGACTTTTGCACAGGTAAAAAATTTTTTTTCTTGCAATCGAGGAAAGAAAGCGTTGAGTTAGGGTTGGAATTTTTTTTTAGACCTTTGCCGCCTCATCGCTAAGTACCACGACAGAAATATCTCGCAAAGGCGCAGAGACGCA
>JAYSUY010001005.1:0-8225 GCA_043718855.1 Saprospiraceae bacterium
GAAAAGGCTTAGGGTTTCAGCACCACCAACCGCTTGGTACCGATGATGTTGCCCTTGCTGTCGGCGAGGCTGTAGAGGTAAGTGCCTTTTCTGAAATTGTCCAACTCGATGCGGATGCTGCGGCTGCCATTGATGGGATAGGTTTCTTTCCACACCGTTTTTCCGATCACGTTGAAGATTTTGAGCGTGTAATCGCCCGACGCGAGGTTGGTGCAATCGAAGCGCACCCACTCAACAGCGGGATTGGGGTAAGCCTGAATATTGGCCGTGCCGGGCGCGAGCGCTTCGGGCGCAGGGGAGATGCCGCTGGTGTTTTTGAAGCGCACGGTCTCTGCCGCCGAGAGGGCGCTGTTCATGGTGGCTACGGCGATCTCCTCTTTTTCGGTGCCGCTGAGGAAGCGGTACGAAGTGGTGGTGTCGGTGCCGAGGAAGCCGCCCAAAGCGCCGCCTACGCCGGGAAAGTTGCTCGCGTCCACCCATCCGAGGAACGGGACTTTTACATCCAGTGCGGTGGTGGCGTACACGATGCGCTTCTGGCGCAGCACGGGGTAGGAGCCGCCCGGAATTTTGCAGACACCCCAGCCATCCACTACTTCCAACTGCTGGGTCTTGATGCGCACCCGGATGGAGTCGATCTGCGCAAGAGCACCGCCAAACGCGGTGTCAGGCAAGCTGGCCGTGGAAAGCGGCAGCGTCAGGTTGCTGCTTTGTTGCTGGATGTCGAAGAAATTAAGCGGGGCTTTACGCTCTGTCAGCGCCGGGTTGGACTTTGCCAGCACTTGCAGACCCAGCCCGGCAGGGTCGCCCCCTGCATAGCCCATGAACTCAAACTTGGTGGCAGTCTTGTTGAAGTAGGACTCGCCCGTTTGGCCCACGACGACCATGTCGGCCCCCGGAAAACTGGACAAATGCACACCTACACTGGCCGGGCGGTACACGATCTGGCTCGTCTGCGAGATTTTGAGGCTGGAGAAATCCCAGAGGACAGGGCCTCCGGGGGCGAGCATCAGATCAATTCCCTGCGGGCCGTTGTCCACCGCATATTTGAGCGTGTCGCCCACTGAAGGGAACGTGTTGTCTGTGATGGTGATTTGTGCGGTGGCTGCGCTGAGGCAAAAGGCGGAGAGTGCGACAAGTAGCATTCGTCTCATGGATAAATTTTGATGTTGAAAATGAAATCGGTGTGAGATGAGGCAAGACGCAGCACATCGGCTTTTGGATGCCTACGCCCCACGTCCGAAAGGTACGCGGCTTTTTATTTCGGAAAAAATTAAAGTGGGGATGTGTCGGGTGTGGCTGTTTTTGGGGTCACTCTTTCACCCGGAACCCTTCCAACACTGACGTAATGACCTCCATGACGACTGACGAAAGCGGTCACTCTTTCACCTTGAATTCCTCCAACTCCAACTCAAAACCCGGCATCACCTCCTCGCCGCTCAGTTTTTTCCCTTCAAAACCCTTCACGACTTCGATGGAGCCGTCGGCGCGGTACACCCAAGCCTTCTCTTCGTAGGGGTCAATCAGCCACGCGAGGCGAACGCCGTTGGCGATCCAAGAGTCGGCCATCTTGGTTTTGGCCTTTTCCAGATCGTCCGTTTTGGAGCGGACTTCGATGACAAAATCCGGCTCCACGAAGAGGAAGGAATCGTCAGTTTGGGCGGCGGCGGCCAGCCGTTCGTTAGAAATCCAAGCCGTGTCGGCTTGCTTGGTGGAGCCGTCGCGCAGGCGGATGCCACCCGATGCACTGATGGTTTGGCCCAGTTTAGTGCGGCGGTTCCAGGCCCAAGCAAAACCGTTGGCATCGCTTTCGCGGGCAGCAGAGCCATAAAATACAGGAGGCATAATCGTGATTTGACCATTTTTTTCCTGCTCCATGCGCAGGTATGGGAAGAGGCGGCTGACTTCCACAAACTCCTCAAAACTCACCGGCGGCGTGTGCAGCACGGGGAAGAATTGCACCAGCTCCGCCCAATATGGAATCAGGTGGCTGGCGGCCGGGGCAGTGGTGGCAGGTGAGGGAGAAGCGGGTGCGTCGGTCATGTTGCAGACGGTTGAGTGAGCAAATGTAGGCGGAAATTCCTAAGCTCAGGTGCGCGAATTGGGCATTTTGCACAGGTCAAAGCAAGTCCTTAAGTCTTGCATCTCAGTCTTTAAACCTGTTGGAGTGAATTTGGAAGTGATGGCGCACTGAAGCAGTTTCTTCAGCCCTTCCTTGCTTAGAGTAGCGACGTGAGCAACCGCGAAGGGGTCTTTTATGCTGGCGTACAGACTCAAGTCGTTCACAGCCAACTTGCGCACATTGTCGCGGAAAAAGATGTAAGTCTCTTTGTCGAAAGCAAAGTCGCCAGTACCGATGACCTCGCCAGCAGGGAAGTGGTAGTAGGTAGAAATCCTGGAATCCAGATAGCATCCGCTTTGGGCAGCGGAAACATTCATCTTGTTCTGGCTGGTCGTCAGGGAGGAGATGACGTAAGCCGTAGCATCGTTTCGCAGCAATACAAACAGGTACTTGTCCCGCTGCGTCCCATCCTCAAATTGGTAGCCTTTGATTCGGACCAAGTTTCCGGGCAAAAAAACATCAGGCATTCTGCTGCAATTGGTGCTCGTAAAGGGTTTTGTGGAAGTACAAAGACTCAAACGCTGACTGAGCGGACATTTTGAGCAGGTCGTCGCCTTCTATCAGGTCGGAAAAATCAATCATGCAGTTAGAGGTGTTCTGGAATATCTCGAAGTTTGTTTCCAACTTGTGTTCTTGCACCGCCTTGTGCCAGAGCGAACCTTCCTGATGAAGGTAATTGACCAATTCTGCCGCGTTCATCTTGCCAAACTGACTCATCACGCGGCCCAGCAAATCAATCTCGTAGTCCGACAGCATGGACAAATCGTCCTGCCCTTTTGCCGTGATGAACACCTCGTCGTGGCCGGGGCGCTTTCGGCTGTTTTGCCTGACGACGCTGATGTAGTCGTCAAGCGAGATGAGATGCGCTCCGATGCTCATCTTCTCCCCGTGCTTGATTTCTTGAAAAATCTCTCCTGGCACCGGGCCATGCTTCCACACCCGGTATTCGAGCCATGTGACGGGCGCGCCTGTTTCACGCATCGCCATCTCGTCGGTGAGGTACAGGAGTTTGAGCAGTTTGGTCAGCGACAACGGCGGCACCTGAGCCGCAAAGTGCCGGATGACTGCACCAATCTTGTCGTTCAGTAAAGCGCGGAACATAGGCGGGACTTTGTTTTGGATACGCAAAGGTGCGTTCAAAACCGATAAAACAAACTTTTTGTTTTTAAAATAAATTTCCTGTTTTGAAAACTGCGAAAAACTCGAAACAAAAAACAAATTGTGGCAGTCACCCAATCAGCCCCTTCACCACCCCCACACAATCCCCCGTCACCAAGCCCGCCCGCAAGTGCGCCGCCACGCCCGGTTTAGTAGCCCCCGCCACCGCCCCCGCCACCGCTGCGTTCAAATCCAGCAGCCGCTGCAAGATGCCGCCCACATCGGTGGGCGCAAGACCCGGCCAGCCGTAGGCCGCCAGCACCGCCCGGTCGAGTGCCTCCTGTGCATCACGAAGCGGGTTTTTGCCAGGCTTATCGAGCGTGCGATAGAGCTCGCGGAGACTGAGGCGGCCCCGGCCCATGTAGTCGTGGCGCAGGTCGCGGAGGTTTTTGGCAGCCTTGCCCACTGCCAGCGTTTGCGCCTCGGTAGGGTGCTGCGGCCAGGGGAAGGTGTCCCAAACCGACTCGGTGGTGTAGCGATAATCGCCCTTCATCGTGGAGCATTTTTCCTTAAACCACAAAAAATGAAGCCCCGACGAGATGATGCCAAAAGAGTAATCGTCGTCCAGCGCGAAGACCATGAGCGCGTCGTTGGGCTGGATTTCGGAAGAGATAAACTCAAAAATTGGCCGCTTGGTCACCCGCGAGCAGGCGATGTAGCGCGGCAGTTGGCGGATGGCTTGGAGCATTTCCTCTCGCCGCCGCCACATTTTCCACCAAATTTGAAGTTGATTGACGTGGCCGTTTTTGGTAATTTTCCCTTCCCGCTCGAGTTCGGCTTTTTCTTGACGGAACGGCAAAACCGTTTTTTCCAAAATCTGGAACAACACTTTGAAACGGCTGGCAGCAATGAGGTCATGGTCTGAAAAATCAATCACAAACCTGCCTGGCTGGCCGCCCAAGTTGGAGAGCAGTTCGTCGCCGATGAGGAATGGCCGCAGCACCTCGGCGTAGTCTGGGTGGGCTTTCAGGATTTTTAGCCCTTCCTCTTTTTCCAACAAAAAACCCTCGTGGCCGTGCGTTTGCCCTTGAAAAACGCGCTTCGGAGCGGTGTTGCAGGACAGCACCTGCGCCCCGGTCAGGTCAATTTGCAGCGAGAGGCTGCTGTTGATGTGCGGCACGATGTGGGCGCTCAGGGTCTTGTCGGGGTTTTCGGTGAAAAGCACTTTTGGCCCCGGCGCATCGCCTTTCGTCCAGTTCACGATGCTGACGTACACGGCGGCCTCGCCCGACCAGTCTTGCGACGACACAGCGTTGGTGATGGTGCCGCCCTGCTGCACGATGTAGTCGAGGCTGCTCTCGCGGCTGTTGTTTTGGCGGATGGTGTTGGTGCCGACCAATCCTGCACAGCCGCCATCGGGTAGGTGCTGCTGGGCTTTGTAAAACCAATACACACAGAAATCGGCGCGGCCATTCACGTCAGGGTAGGCCGCGCGGAGGCGGTTGAGGTATTCCACCCCGAATTCTTGCTGCATCTTGTTTTTGGACTGGTAGGGCGGGTTGCCGATGATGGCTTCGCAAGCGGGCCAGTCGGTGAACAGCGCGTCGGCGCACCGGATGTTCGCATCCAAGTTGTCCAAGGGCAAAGCCGCGTCGTGGGTGTCGAAGGCTTCGCGGACGGAGATTTCTTTGGCAATCATCAGGGTGACTTTGGCGAGTTCGACGGCGTAGGCGTTCACGTCGAGTCCATAAAATTGGCGGGTGCTGACGAAGGGTTCGGCGAGCAGGAATTCGCTGAGCCGCTTGGCCTCGTCGCGGGTGACGGAGCGTTCGCGGATGCGGGCGAGCAGATTTTTTTCGAGCAATTTCATCTCCTTGAACGCGATGAAGAGGAAATTGCCAGAGCCGCAGGCGGGATCAAGCACCCGGAATCGGCGGAGTTCGCGCAGCAATTCGTAGTGCTCGTCGAGGGTGTCGGCGGCTTCGATGCGGTGCAGCCACGGGTCGGTGATGGTGGGGCCGACCACTTTTTTGATGTCCTGCTCGTAGGTGTAGTGCGCGCCGAGGTTGTGGCGCAGTTCGGTGTCGGCTATCCCAGCCTCGAAGATGGAGCCGAAAATGGCGGGGCTGACATTTTGCCACTCGAAAGAGGCCGCGTTGTCGAGACAGTTGAGTTCGTACTCGCTGAGTTCGAGCAACTGGATTTGGTCAAAAATGCCGCCGTTGAAGTAGGGCGTGTCTTTGAAACGGCCCGCCGGAGTCACGCCGGGCGTGTTCATTTCGCGGAAAAGGCCGCCGATGGCATCGTAGGCGGAGGCTTGGCCGCTCAGGCTTTCTTTCACGGTTTTGGTGAAAAGCAGGTCGGGCAGCAGGTCGGCATCTTCGGCGAACATGGACACGACGCATTGGAGGCAAAAGCGCAGCGCGTCTTCGCGCGGGACGCGGCGGCGGAGCATGGAGTGGTACATCCCGGCCACTTGTTCAGCCGCTTTTTTGGTGATATCGCTGCGATTGACGCTGAATATGGGATTTTCTGCACGGGGCAGCAGGAAGCCGAAAGCCTCGGCGTGGTCGGCCAATTGGTCGAGCAGCACCCGGTCAAGCGGCTCGTAGATGTTCACGTCGAAGTCGTAAATCCAGAACTCGTCGAAGTTGCACAGCACGACGTAGCGGGGGCGGTCGGGCACGAGTTGCTGCCAGTAGCCGAAAGCCTGCTGGTAGTGGAGTTCGAGTTTTTCGCCCGCTTTTTTCATCTCAAACAGCACACGCGGCTTCCACACCAAGTCGGCGAAGGAGGTGGCGCGGCGGGCTTCGTTTTTGATGCGAAACTCGCAGGTCGCGCCCGCGCCTTTCAGCCCTTCGGGAAATCCGAAGGCAGTAAAAAGTCGGTCGAGAAAAATCTGGGCTTCGCCTTTTTCGTCGCCGCGCAGGTGCTGGCGGCAGTAGCGGGTAAAGTCGGCGAGGGATTGCTGGAGGTTGGGCATATTGAGCGAGTTTGTGGCAAACTTACAAAAACCCCTCACATCCGCTCCGGCATCTCCACCCCCAGCAGCCCCATGCCGGACCGCAGCACCTGCCCCACCGCGCGGCTCAGCGTGAGGCGGAAAGCGCGGGCCTCCGGCGTGTCGGCACTGAACACCGAGAGGTCGTGCCAGAAGCGGTGGTACTTCTTCGCCAAGTCGTAGCAGAAGTTGGCGATGAGCGAGGGGTCGTACTCGCGGGCGGCTGCCAGCACGGTGTTTGGGTAGTCGTGCAGGGCTACCAGCAGGTCTTTTTCTTGGGGCTGGATGTCGGCGTAGGCGGCGGCTGAGGAGAGGTCAATCTGTTCGCGCTCAACCCGTTGCATCAAGCCATTGATGCGCACGTAACTGTACTGGATGTACGGGCCGGTCTGCCCCTGCAAGTCCACTGACTCTTCAGGGTTGAAAATCATCTTGCGCTTGGGGTGCACTTTCGTGATGAAAAATTTGAGTGCGCCCATGCCCACGCGCCGCATGTTTTCGGCTTTGTCGGCAGCAGAAATGCCCTCAATCTCGCCGCGCTCGCCAGCCTGCTCGTGCGCCAAGCGGATGACTTCGGCGATGAGGTCGTCGGCATCCACGACAGTGCCTTCGCGGGTTTTCATGCGGCCGCTGGGCAGTTCCACTAAGCCGTAGGAGAGGTGATGGAGGCCGTCGGCATAGGGTTCGCCGAGGCGTTTGAGCGTCTCGAACAGCACCTGAAAGTGGTAGTTCTGCTCATCGGCCACCACGTACACGCAGCCGTCGCAGTGGAAGTCGTGGTAGCGCATCCGGGCCGTGCCGAGGTCTTGGGTGATGTACACGGAGGTGCCGTCGGCGCGGAGGATGATCTTCTGGTCGTGGCCCGCATCGGTCAAATCTACCCACACCGAGCCGTCGTCTTTTTTGAAAAAAACGCCCTTCGCCAGCCCGTCGTCCACAATTTCCTTGCCCAGCAGGTAGGTATCGCTTTCGTAGTACAACTTGTCGAAAGCCACACCCAAGTCGCCGTAGGTTTTTTCAAAACCGGCGTACACCCAGCCGTTCATTTGCCGCCAGAGGGCGAGTGTGGTGGGGTCGTGGGCCTCCCAAAGCAGGAGCATTTCGCGCACCTCCGCGCCCAGCGCGGAGTGCTCATTGAACCACTTGTTTTTGTAGTCTTTGAAAAAATCTGCCTCTGCCTTGCCCGCCCCCTTGCCCGCCGAAGCCTCGGCGAAGGAGGGTTTTTTGCTGGCGCAAAACGCCTGGGCGGTCTCCGTGAGTTGCCAAGCGGCGTACTCCTCGCGGGTTTTGTTTTCAAACAAAACGTACCAGTCGCCCACGAAATGGTCGGATTTGATGCCCGTAGATTCGGGCGTTTGGCCTTCGCCAAACTTGCGCCACGACACCATGCTTTTGCAAATGGCCACGCCCCGGTCGTTCACGATTTGCACCTTAACTACTTCATGTCCAACGGCTTCTAAAATGTTGGCGCATGACCAGCCGAGCAGGATGTTCCGGATGTGGCCGAGGTGGAGCGGCTTGTTGGTGTTGGGCGAGGAGTATTCCACCATCACCTTGCGCCCAGTGCTGGGCTGTCGACCAAAGTCTGATTTGCCCGCCGATTGCAGGAAGCCGTGCCAGTACGCGTCGGCGATTTCCAAGTTGAGGAAACCCTTGACGACGTTGTGGGACTTGACTTCGGGGACGTTTTTTTGCAAAAACGCGCCGATCTCGGCGGCTGCCGCGTCGGGGGCTTTTTTGGCGATTTTGACGAAAGGAAAAATGACCACCGAGTAGTCGCCCGTGAAGTCGGGCGGGGTGGTGTTCACCAAAACTTTGGCGGGTTCGGTCGGCTCGCCGTACAGTTCGGTGACGGCTTGGGCGACGGCGCTTTGGAGGGTCGTGACGATGCTCATGTGCTGGAAAAATGAGGGGCGAAGGTAGGGCGAAGTTTTGGGTTGGGTGTGTGGGCTGATACAGCACCAGAGCAAACGCATCAAAATCTGGAAGCCCCAGCGGGGCGCAGCA
>JAYSUY010001006.1:0-2933 GCA_043718855.1 Saprospiraceae bacterium
CCCAAAACCACTGAAACTCACCCGGTGACTGCGAGTCACCGGGTGAGTTTCAGTGGTTTTGGGTCACGAGTCTCGATTTTCGGGCAAAAGTAGCATGGCTCATTTGAAGCCTACATTAAGTTTAGGGACTTCAAAAAAGCAGGTATTAAGCCTTGATTAAGAAAAGTTTACGTTTCTGAATCGACGCTTTTTGGATACCCAAACCGCGCTACCATTGCGGCCGCTATGCCTACGCTGCTCTACTCCGCTCCGCTTGCCCGCCGCCTTGCCACAGCATCTCCGTGGGTGTTTGCCGCAGTGGCTGGCTTGACGGCTTTCGCGGCCTACTGCTGCGTGTATGCTTTCCGAAAACCCTTCACCGCAGGCACCTACGCTGGGCTGGAAGTGTGGGGTGTACAATTGAAAATTGCGCTCGTGATGGCGCAGGTGGCGGGCTACGCGCTGTCCAAGTTCATCGGCATACGGGTGATTGCGGCGATGGGGACGCAGCAGCGAGCCGTGATGCTGCTGGGCGTGGTGGGTGTAGCAGAATTTGCCCTGCTCGGTTTTGCCCTCACGCCCGCTCCCTGGAATGTGGCTTGGATGTTCCTCAACGGCCTGCCGCTGGGTATGGCTTGGGGCTTGGTATTCAGTTACTTAGAAGGCCGCCGCGTCACGGAAGTGCTGGCCGCTGTACTCTGCACCAATTTCATCATCTCCTCCGGTTTTGTCAAAACCACCGGCAAATGGCTGCTTGACGTGCAGGGCGTATCGGAAATGTGGATGCCCGCAGTGGCTGGGCTGTTGTTCCTGCCCGTAATGTTGGGCTGCGTGTGGCTGCTGGAGCACCTGCCCGCGCCCAACGACCAGGACCGTGCTCAGCGCTCGGAGCGCACCAGCATGGCACCTGCCGAACGCCGCGCCCTGCTGCACCGCTATGCACCCGGTCTGATTGCCCTCGTCGCCGCGTACCTCGTGCTGACCATCGTGCGCGACGTGCGCGACAACTTTGCCGTCGAACTGTGGGCCGAACTTGGCTTTGGCGGCCAGCCCAGCATACTGACCACTGCCGAGCTGCCCGTTGCTGCGCTTTGCTTGCTCATCGTGGGGGCCATGATGTTCGTGCAAGATAATTTTCGCGCCCTGTGGCTCAACCATGCGCTCACGCTGGGTGGTGCTGCATTGCTGGCTGCCAGCACTTTTTTGTTCCAAAATGGCCAGATTTCGCCCGTTCTGTGGATGATGGCCTCTGGGCTGGGGCTGTTTTTGCCTTACATCCTGTTCAATGGTGTGCTGTTCGACCGCCTGATGGCGGCCTTTCGGGAGCGCGGCAACGTCGGTTTTCTGATGTACGTAGCCGACTCGGTGGGCTATCTGGGTAGTGTAGCGGTGTTGCTGTGGCGCAATTTTGGGGCAGGGGAAATGTCGTGGCTAGCGTTTTTTACCTCGCTGTGCTACATCGGAGCAGGGCTGATTGCGGTGGCAGCGTGCGTGTCGTGGGGGTATTTTTGGAAAAAACGGTTGATGAAGGTTGATGAGGGTTTATCCGGTTGATAAAGCGCGGTGCCAAGACATCAACCCCATCTACCTGAAAAACCCTCATCAACCTTTCATCAACAAAAAAAATGACGGACAACAAATTTGACGTAGCCATCATCGGCGCGGGCATCGTCGGCCTTGCTACCGCCTACGCAGTCGCTCGCAAGGGCCTGAAAATCATTGTGTTCGAGCGCAACCCCAAAGCGGTGGGCGCGTCGGTACGCAACTTCGGCCTCGTGTGGCCCATCGGCCAGCCAGCGGGCAACTTGCTCGATCGAGCCATGCGCAGCCGCGAGACGTGGCTCCGCATCGCGTCGGAGGGCGGCGTTCAGGTGAAGCAAAATGGCTCGCTGCAACTCGCCTACCACGACGATGAGGTGGCGGTGCTGCACGATTTTATGAAAAACGCCGACAGCGCTGGATATCAGGCCAAATTGCTGGCTCCCGATGAGGTGGCAGGGCACAGCCCGGCGGTAAAAACTGAGGGTCTGAAAGCCGCGCTGTGGAGCGCTACGGAGTGTACCGTGTCGCCCCGGCAGGCCATCGGGCAGTTGGCGCATTATCTGGCGGAGGAGTGGAATGTGCAGTTTCGCTTTGGGGCAGCGGCTACCCATGTGGAGCCGGGCTTTCTGACCGATTTTTACGAAACTTGGCAGGCCGAGCGGATTTTTGTTTGCTCTGGTAGCGATTTCGAGACGCTGTACCCGCGCATCTTCCGGGAGAGCGGCATCACGAAGTGCAAGTTGCAGATGCTGCGCACGGCCCCACAACCCGCCGATTGGCAACTTGGCCCCTCACTCTGCGCTGGGCTGACGCTGCTGCACTATGGGTCGTTTGCGCACTTGCCAAGTCTTGCACCCGTCCGGGAGCGGTATGACCGCCAAAATCCTGACTTCGCTCGCTACGGCGTACACGTGCTGGTGTCGCAAAACCATGCGGGTGAAATCATCCTCGGCGACAGCCACGAGTACGGCTGGGATGTGTCGCCCTTCGACAGCGATGCCATCAATCAATTGATTCTGAACTATCTGGATACTTTCGCGCAGTTCCCCGATGCAGCGATTGCCGAGACTTGGCATGGCGTTTATCCAAAATTGCCTGGCAAAACCGATTTTGTGACAGAGGCCGAACCTGGCGTGTGGATCGTGAACGGCCTGAGCGGAGCAGGCATGACGATGAGTTTTGGGCTGGCAGAGGAGGTGGTGTAAGTACAGCACAAGTGTCTCGCAGAGGCACAGAGGCACAAAGTTTTGATTCTAAGTTCTACTTTGTCAGATTAGAGAAAAACAGGTTGTCATGTCGCAGCGAAGCGGAGATATCTAGTGGTCAATAAAGTTTAAGTTGTCGGATAAAGTTTTTTGAGTTTGATTCGTGCATCTTTTGTCCTGAACTGCCAATTAGCGCCCTTGTGAAGG
>JAYSUY010001007.1:0-8181 GCA_043718855.1 Saprospiraceae bacterium
CGTACACCGTCACGCTGACGGTGACGAACGCAGCGGGCTGCCAGTCTATGAAAGTAAAAACCATCACAGTGGCTGGCGCGCCTAATCCGGGCATCAGCATCACAGGGCTGCCGCTTTGCGCAGGCCAGCCGCTCCAGTTTGCGGGCAGCGGTGCGGGCATCATCTCTTGGTTGTGGAATTTTGGCACTACGCCTCCTTCCAGCAATGCCGCTCAGAACCCGGCTCAATCCTTCCCCGCTGGCACCTACACCGTAACCCTGACGGGTACGACCGCTGCTGGCTGTACCGCTTCCAGCACACAGACCATCACCGTAAACCCCGTGCCGCCGCCCGGCAACATCACCTTCGCCCCCACGCTAAGCATCTGCGCCGGATCGAGTACGACGCTCACCGCGCCGGGGGTGGCGGGCAATACTTGGCTGTGGTCGCCTGGAGGAGCCACCACCCAAAGCATCATCGTCACTACCGCAGGGACGTACACGGTGGTCGTGACCAACGCCTTCCTTTGCAGCATGACCCCTGCCCCAGTCACCGTGACGGTGCTGCCTGCTCCGCCCGCCATTATTTCTGGAAATCCCATCATCTGCGGCCCCGGCTGCACCACACTGAGCGCACCAACGAGCAGCTCAGTCTACACCTACGACTGGCAAACCGGCACTGGCGGGGCGATCTCGCCGCCTAATTCCACCTCCAGTCTGCAGGTATGCACCAACGGCTCGCCCTACCCGCTTGGCACCTATCAGGTGGTGGTGAAAGACCCAACAACTGGCTGTACCGCCACCTCGCCCGACATCACGGTGGTGGCCAAACAGCCGCCTAATTTCTTCATCACGGCATCGCCCATACCGCCCTGCGAGGGCGATCTGGTGACACTGACGATTGCCTTCCCACAACTCAACGTGGTGTACTCGTGGAGCAACGGCGCTACGGGAAGCAGCACGGTGGTGACACAAGCCGGTAGTTATCAAGCCGTTGGCGTGGATACCATGACGGGCTGCTCCTTCGCAGCCAACATCGTCGTGCATCCGCTGCCCGATTTGTGCATCGTGCCAACGGGCTGCTACAAAGTCTGCGACCCCGATACGATCTGCGGCCCGCCCGGACTGGCCTCCTACCAATGGAACCTGAACGGCTTGCCCATCACAGGTGCCAACGGCCCCTGCCTCATCGTGACCCAAATGGGTACCTACTCGCTTACGGGTACCAACTCGTTTGGCTGCTCGGCCACCTCCGATTCGCTGATGCTGATGGTGATGCCCTGCGACCCAGTGTGCGACTCGATCAGTGCCTACGTGGACGCTGCGGTGGACGCGAACGGCAACGAGCGGCCTTGCTGCTTCAACATCGTGATCGACAACATGAAGCCCAACTTTTTCACCGGGGTGAACATTACGGTGTTGTCGGGCGGCACCTTGCCCATCGGCAACGTGTATGCTGGAACGGGCTGGATGACGGGGGCTTTTGTCAGCGGCACTTCGGTGACGATGGAACCCAGCGTGGGCACTTACCTCCCAGTGGGCGGTGGCACCTGCGCACAGATTTGCCTTGTGCCAACGGCTTCCACACAGCAGATTTTGGTGGAATTTTTAGATGCCGACGGCGTGACGCTCTGCGACACGATTTTGACCTTGGAATGCGAAAACTGTATGACCATCGAGCGGGACACCTTCATCTGTGACCCGGCTACTGGTGCGTATCAGATGACATTCTGTGTCCACAATGCCAATACCAATACCTTCAATGCCAACGCCATCGTGCTGATGGGGCCGACTGGAGTAACGTTCTCGCCAGCCAGTTTTTCGCTGCCCAACATACCTCCGGGCGGCACGTACTGCTCGCTCACGACCACCGTCACCGCCGCACCTGGGGTTGATCTCGACAATTTTTGCATCGGATTCACCATCCACGAGCAGGACGTGACGAAGGGCCTGCCGCCGAAGGAGTGCTGCATGATCAAGGAATGTTACGACCTGCCTGACTGCTGCCCACACTTTGCTACGGCTACGGCTGTGGACACGATGGACGGCAAATGTTGCTGGAAAATCACGCTGAATCAGCCCGCTGGCACCTCCATGTCCGTGCTGACCAACATCATCCCGGCAGGTTCGGGCGTTACTTTCAATGGCGTACTGCCACCCGTCACGCCTTGGAATTATGTCCTCAATTCGCCGGAGAGCATCACATGGCAACTCAATCCAGTCAGTCCGCTGCCAGCAGTAGCAACCCTGCCCACCGTGTGTTTTGATGTGCCGTATGGCAGCCCGGTACCACAAATGCTTGAGATACTGTGGTCTACACCCGACAACGTGCTGTGCCGCGATACGCTGGAGTTTTTCTGCCGACCCGATACGGACTGCGTAGCACTCACGCCGCTGTCGCTCATCTGCAACCCCGTCACGGGACAAAACGTGTACACGGTGGTGGTCACCAACCCCTGGTCTTCGACTTCGACGATCATCCCCACGCACGTGGCGGTGGTGGACGTGACACCTGCCAGCGCACTCGTGGGTACCGGCGTGATCGCTATTGGCCCTTTGCCTCCGGGAAGCAGCACGACCATCTCGATAC
This sequence comes from Saprospiraceae bacterium, assembly GCA_043718855.1. GTDB lineage: Bacteria > Bacteroidota > Bacteroidia > Chitinophagales > Saprospiraceae > M3007. Next base: position 2,569 of record JAYSUY010001007.1, read on the forward strand.
CGTTCAACGGGCCTCCAGGAACGGTGGTTTGCTTTGGATTGAACATGTACCGCAACGCGCAGCCAAACATTTTTGAGGATTGCTGTGTCACGGAGGACACGTTCTGCGTGACGTTGAAGGATTGCGACCTGACCCCCAATCAGCATCCAGTATCCATCTACCCCAACCCGACACGGGGCAACATTACATTGGACTTCGGCAAAACCAGCAGCCCTGCGCTGGGCCGGGTGCTGGTGCGCGACTTGACGGGCCGTCTGGTGCGTGAGGAGGAGGTGCCGGAGGGTTCGCTAAAATATGTGGTGGAGATGCCCAATTTGGGTTCGGGGCTGTACTTCGTGGAGTTTATGGAAGACCGGACGAGGGTAAGGACGGAGAAACTGTCCGTGATCCGGTAGTGAAACGCCCATACACGACAAGAATTGGGACGCGGATAAGACGGGTTAGGCGGATAAAAACGGATTTAGAGAGAAGTCCGTCCTGATCAGTAAAATCCGTCCTGCCCGCGTCCCATTCTCGTCGTGCTTTGAAAAAACCTGCTCGCTTGCAACGCCGAGTTTCTGCAATGCCGGGGTGACTTTCGAGTCGCCCCGGCATTTTTTTGAGCGAAAAACTGTGTTACCGCTTCACCGTTTTCCCCCAAAATACCCGCCCCTCACTCTGCACTTTCAGGTTAAAAATACCCGCTGGCAGCCCTGCGCCATCCAACCAAAACTCCGTGCTGCCCATGCCCAATTTCGAGCGCACCAACACGCCCCGCACATCGTACAACTCCAACTGCTCCATAGGCCCATCTGACTGGATGCTCCAACCTTCGGTGGCTGGGTTAGGCCAAATGCGCAGCGCACTGGCCACTGCCTCTGTGGCACCTACGGGGTTGCAAACCAACTGATTGAGGTATTTCCACAGGTCGTTGTCGAAAGCGATGGGTACCTGCCCACCGCCAGGGCCGACGTATCCTGCATCCTCGCCTTGCCGCACCACTATCCAACCTTTGGACGGGACGATATGGATTTTTTGGTCGTTTTTGCCCAGCGCAGAAAACATGTCGTCGGGCGCATTGGGGATTAGTTTGCCGGGCAGCACCAACTGCAAACCCGGCAGCATGAACGACTCCTGCCCGTTGAGCCACCAGAGGTAGCCGTAACTTTTGTTCAACTGCTGCGAGCGGTGCGTCATGTCGTAGATGTATGCCTCATTGTGTAGTAGCGTGTCGCCTGCCCACACACCTTTGGCCAATGTCAGCAAGCCATAGCGGGCCATGTCGCGGGCGCGGCCGTACTGGATGTGGTCGTACCAAAAGCCCTTCATGCCCACTTTGCTGAGTAGGCGAGTCTGCGTGAATTGATTGATAGTCAGGCCACTGGCGTTTGCGATGACATCGTGCAGTAGGCGGTACGGGGCGTTGTAATAGGCCCAGCGGGTGCCGGGCGCAGCCAAGTATTGGAGGCAAGCAGGGGTGGTGCAGTTGTCGTCAAGTATCAGGTCGTTCAGCCCGGTGGTCATGGTGAGTTGGTGGCGGACTGTGATGGCCGCCTCCTGCGCCGGTGTGGCGGATGTCCAGCCCGCGCCGAGGTACTTGGCGGTGGGGTCACTGATTTTCAACAGCCCTTCCTCCTGCGCCTGGCCGACGAGGAATGCCGTGAGCGACTTGGCCGCCGAAGCCCAGTACCAGATGGAATCTTGGGTGTAAGTGCCGAAATATTTTTCCAGCACGATGCGCCCGCCTTGCAGCAGGATGAAGGATTTGGTTTTTCGGGTAGCGAGAAAGTTGTACAAACTGTCCACCCGTTCGGGGCAGATGCCGAGGCTGATGGGGGCGGTAGTCTGCCAGACGGTACCCGTTTTGGGTGGAAAGTAGAGGCTCTGGGTTTGGGAAATGCCAAGGAAAGCATTGACCGTGAGCGCAATAGCGAGCAGGGAGCGGGTAAGGATTTTCATAGAAAAAGTTTAGGCTCCTTTGACTCCGCAAATCGGTCTGGGATTAACCCGCCAACCGTGCCACTCGCCCAAAAATCGGAAACCGTACCGTCTTGACCACGCCCTCCGACCAGTGCTGCCGCAAGGCAGCCACGAGTGCAGTATCCATTGGCGATGCGCCATTTTTTTTCGTGAAATGCTGCACTGCCGACCAAGTGCCGAGGTAGCCCAGCAGGTGGTCGAGTGTCCACGAGTAAGTCATGTCCATCGGTGGGAAACTGATTTCCAAAAACGGGAAAGGCAGCGAGGCGTAGGCCGTGTCCACATGGCGGCGCTCAGGGTCCCAGTATTCGCCTAAAATATTGCGGTACAGGTGCTTGATGATGTCGTCGGTGGGCTTGTCAATTTTCAGCAGGTGGTAGCCCACCAGTGCGAGCAGCCCGCCGGGGCGCAGCACACGCTGCACTTCGGGGTAAAATTTGTCAAAATCGAACCAGTGTGCGGCTTGCCCTACCACGATGAGATCGAGCGCTTTTTCCAGAAAAGACGAAGCCTCGGCGGCCTCCAGGCGGTACTCAATATTGGGCAGTTGGATGGCGTTCGCCAGTTGGCTCTTGCTGATGTCGGTGGCCACTACCTGCCGGAACCGCTCGGCGAGTGCGGCGGCAATTTGGCCGTTGCCCGTGGCGCAGTCCCAAGCCGTGTCGAAGACGTGGCAGTTTTTAAACAAAAAATGGAACAGCGCGGGCGGGTAGCCGGGGCGGAAGCGGGCGTAATCGGCAGAGCGGGCGGAGAAGTTGTCTTTCATGGTTCATGCCCTTACCTCGGCTGCTAACTTCTCCAAATCCCGCACCAGCAGCCGGTTGCGGTCGAAAGTCAGCAGTTTCTGGAAGCGCAGATCGTTGAGCGTGGTCGTCACCGTTTGGCGGCTGGTGGCGGTGAGGTTGGCGATTTCTTGATGGGTGAGAAACTTGCGCACCACCCACTCATAGCCCACGCGCTGGCCTTTGGTTTTCACCAAATGAACCAGAAACTCCACGATGCGACTGCGGCTGTCGCGGAACACGAGCGACTCTAAGCGGCGCTCCATCTCCAATTGCCGGGCAGCGAACATCCTCATAAAGAACAGGTTGAGTTCAGAGCGATCGCGCATGAGGCCGCGCAATTCATCCAACGTGACCATACAGGCGGACGTGTTTTCAAGCGCGATGGCGAAGTCGTGGCGCTGGGTTTCGCCCATCATCGCCAGTTCGCCGAACACCTCGCCACGACCAAGAATGGCCTTCGTGACTTCCTTGCCCTCGTCGTTCATCACCGAGATTTTGATGCGGCCTTCGTTGATGAAAAAGATGCGATCGCTTTGGTCTTGTGGCATGTACACCTGCTCACCTTTTTTGAAGGTCGGGCGCGAGTGCTTTGACATCAACTCTTCGTTACCGAGTTTGGTAGGGCAGAGGAGGTGCGTCACATCAATATTTTCGAGGTGCCATAAGGCATTCAGTTGCGGCATGGTTAGTCTTCAATTTTTAAGTCAAATTTCCGAATCAACTCCCCCACCGCCGGGTTCGCATCCTTCATACGCTCTACTTTTTCTTGCTTTGTGAGTGGCCGCTGCACCTTCGGCGCAGCTTGCTCGGCCATTTTGGCCTCATCCATCACCACCTCAATGAGCAGCGCGGGGTCGTGCAAGCGGCGGCGGAGTGCATCAAGTAGGCGCGACATCTCGTTTTGCAGGTGGCTGCGGTCGATGGTGGAGCCGATGCTGACCATGAGCCGCTTGCCCTCCAAGCGAAGCGCAGCGGCGGTGAGTGCCATGCGGACGAGGTTCGACTCGTGGGCGGCGGCGTAGGAAGCCCACTCGGTGCGAATATTTTCGAGCGAAAGCCGACTTTCTTGAGCGGCTTTTTGGGCTTCGTCCATCGCCACGGCCTGCTCGTAGGCATCCAGGCTGAGCGGGATGGACTCGGTTTTTTTCAGGCCCTGCCGGAGGCCTGTGCGCAGTTCGGCCAGTTCGGAGCCGCCCAGTTCATGGGCGTTAGGAGTCTGAAGTTTGAAGTTTGAAGTTTGAAGTTGCTCCGCGCTGCCGTTTCCGTTGGGGCGGTTGATCGCTTGCTCCGGGTCGGATGCAGTGGACAACAGTTCGGGCGGCACGGGTACGCTGCGGGCGTTGGCTGTTGGCTGTTGGCCGTTAGCAGTTGGCTGCGGGCTGTTGGCTGGCCGTCCACCGTCTGCCATCTGCCGTCTGCCGTCTGCTACCGTCACGTCAAGAGTTTTTTTTTCCATGGAAACCGCCTGCGCCGCCTGTACTGCTCGCCCGATGTAGCACATTTTCAGCAGCGCGATTTCGAGATGGAGCCGCTTGTTGCGGGCCATTTTGAAATTCACGTCGCAGTCGTTGGCGAGGTTGAGCGCGGTGAGCAGGAACGAGGCGGGCGAAAGCGTGGCCTGCTTGCGGTAACGTTCGCGGAGGCCGTCGCCCGCATCGAGCAGGGCGAGCGTGGCCGCGTCGCGGCAAACGAGGATGTTGCGCAGGTGCTCAGCGAGGCCGCTGAGGAATACTTCGGGGTCGAAGCCCTGGCGCAGGATTTTGTCAAACAGGTTCATCATGGCCGCCGCGTCTTCGGCCAGCAGCGCGTCGGTGATCTGGAAATAGTAGTCATAATCGAGCACGTTGAGGTTCTCAATCACGTCGGCGTAGCGGATTTTTTTTCCTGCCGAACTGGTGATGCGGTCGAAGATGGAGAGCGCGTCGCGCAGGGCACCATCGGCTTTTTGGGCAATGATGTGCAGCGCGTCGGCATCGGCTTCGATGCCCTCTTTTTGGCAGATGCCTTGCAGGTGCGACACCATATCGGCCACCGTAATGCGCCGAAAATCAAAGATTTGGCAGCGCGAGAGGATGGTCGGGATGATTTTGTGCTTCTCGGTGGTGGCGAGGATGAAGATGGCGTAGGGAGGAGGCTCTTCCAGCGTTTTCAGGAATGCGTTGAAGGCCTGATTGGAGAGCATGTGCACCTCGTCAATGATGAACACCTTGTACCTGCCCTGCTGCGGCTGAAAGCGCACTTGCTCGGTGAGGGCGCGGATGTGCTCGACGGAGTTGTTGCTGGCCGCGTCGAGTTCGATGATGTTGAATGAGGCGTTTTCGTTGAAGGCCCGGCACGACGGGCACTCGTTGCAGGCCTCAAAATCGGGGGTGCGGTTTTCGCAGTTGAGGATTTTGGCGAGGATGCGGGCGCAGGTCGTTTTGCCCACCCCGCGCGGGCCAGTGAAGAGGAAAGCGTGCGCGACGTGATCGGTGGCGAGCGCGTTTTTCAGCGTGCCAGCGACGTGCTGCTGCCCCACCACGTCCTCGAAACGTTGGGGGCGATATTTGCGGGCGGAAACGACAAAGTTGCTCATGCCTCACAAAAGTAGACAGGTTAGGGGAGATGAGGAAGGGAAGTTTTCCACAGGCGCATCTGGATGGACTGTGCCTATCTTGGCTGCTCATTTCGATGCCTACGCCTGTGACGACAATGGGGCGCGGATCGAACGGATGGAGCAGATTAGGAACGTGTAAACAATAACTCATCACTTTTGGCTGCTTCTTTTCACATCATACTGCCCATCTTTTTGTTTAAATAGCCCCACTATTCGCGCAAAAAGATAGTTGTCTGAGGGAAAAAGAACCTATCCAAAAGTGATGAGTTATTA
>JAYSUY010001008.1:0-8177 GCA_043718855.1 Saprospiraceae bacterium
TCGAGCGTATCCTTCTCGTGCGCGTCCAGCGTACCCAAAAAACAACTGTACTGCACCCGGTACAGCCCCGACTGCTTACAAATTTTGGCCACCCGGTCGCGGGCGCGGTCCTTCTCAATGTCGTAGAGTACCCAGAGGATCATGTGTTGGTGATGGGTGGACTGGTGATTGGTGGATTGGTGGACTGGTGGATGGGTGGATGGGTCGCTATGCCTGCCAGACCTTCCAAGTTTTTGAAACTTGGAAGGTCTTCGCTCCCCCCGCTTCATGGCGCGACCACCTCCAACTCCGCCTCCGAAGGCTCGCCCGACAACAGCGTCTGCGCAAAGCGGTGCGCGTCTAATTGCAAAATCGTAGCGCGGGTGCGGTTGCGGCCACTATAGCGGATCACCTCATCTTCCAAGTAAACATTGTAATGCTCCATCAGCAGTTTTTTGCCTTCAGCGTTCAGGCTAAAGCCGCCCGTCACCACATCCGTGTGCGACTGGTTCACCTTCTTTCCTGAAAAAAGCGTGAACACCACCTTGTCGGCCCAAGCCCGGTACGGCTCTATAAAATCGAACACCAAACTCTTGTGGTTGTAGTCGTCGCGGTGCAAAAAGCCCACAAACGGGTCAAGCCCCGCCAGCATCAGCGCACGCTCCACCCGGGCGTACAGCACCCCGTAGGCATAATTCAGAAATGCGTTGAACGGGTCTTTGGCCGGTCGGCTGCTTCTGCCCGCGAACTGCCAAGCCGGAGGCATCACAAATGCCAGCGTCTCAAAGTACAGCCGTCCCGCCGTACCCTCCCAACCTTGCAGGCTCAGCGCAATCTGATCCAGATGCGATGCCTCCGCTCTGGCGATGCTGCTGCGCAACTGTTCAATGCGCTCTACTTTATCTGTCAGGAAATCATGGTGTTGCGAGCGGTGCTTTTTCAGGTCGCGAATGAATTCCGCTTGGTTGTCCAACTTGGTGCACAGCCATTTTTTCACCCACTCCAGCGCCCGCCCGTCCAGACTCGCCTCCAACTGCCGCTTGCGGATCAGCGTCGTGCTGCCTAATTTGGAGTGCCACACCCGGCCCAGCGGCGTGCCGTTGTTTTCCAAGAAGACAATGTCCACGTTGTGCTGCAACGCCAGTGCCACCGCATCGGTGCTCAGCGCCGTACCCTTGTTCAGCCAAATGCTCTTCACCTTGTGCGCTGCCACGAGGTTGCTGGACCAAGAGCCATCGTCCTGTTTTTTGCGCACGTCAAACATCTTGTCTTTCACGTGCAAGTAGAGGCCGTAAGTGTTGAGGTGGAGTTGCATGGTGGGCAAGTTTCAACGTTGACAAACTTTGGGTGGATAGACTTTCCAAGTTTTAAAAACTGGGAAGGTCTCTGCGACGAGTCCCGTCACTGTTCATACCTTCTGAATCGTACCATACCCCCGGCTCACGCTCTTGCCCAACCCCACCCAGTCTGGCAGCATCGCATTGGTCGTGAAGCCCCCGCCGATGGCCGTCATCAAGTTGTCTTTGAAGCCCGTTCGTTTCTCCTCCTCTGGCCTCACCGTGGCCAGCAGCCGCACGCCCTCCGGCAGCCGCAGCCCCACCCCTTTGAAAAAACTCAGGATGTTGCCCACTAAGATGCGCCCCAAGAATGCCCGCTGCTCATCGGGATTCTTTTGCAGGTATTCGGGGTGATTCTGTTGGTTGAGCGGCATCCAGAGCGTGGCAAAGCGGTAGTCCGTCAGCCCCTCGCCCACACCCACCGACGTATGTTGGAAGGAAATATCGCGCTCCATCACCGAGTACTTCCGCCCCTCGATGTCGAGCGTTTTTATTTGAAAAAACAACTCGGCCAGCAATTTCGCGCCGTCCTGCAGGCCTACCAGCATCGGCATCCCGTCGTCCACCACCTTGTACTGCACCAGCGGGTAGGCATAGCGCAGCCGCCCGTCGTCGTAGTGGTTGTGCAGCAGCGGCGAGTGCTCGCGGAAGTAGTTGCCGAAAAAGCCGCGCAGTTTGTGGCCGTCGCGGGCAGCGAGGCGGATTTCGGGGAAGGTGATGGTGGTGAGGGGGAGGGAGAGGTGGGTCATGGACGCAGGTGGTGGTGGTGTAGACCTTCCAGGTTTTAAAAACCTGGAAGGTCTGGAGGGCGAGTAATATGAAATCAGTGGCTGAGCGTCCCGCTTTCACGGTATTTTTCTTGGTTGCCTTTTGTTTTGAATTTCAACCCCGTCTCGCTGTCGTAGTAGCAGTCCAGATACTTGAACCACTCGTGTTCCGGGTCCTTGCGCCACGTTGCCCAGTTCAGTTTTGGTTTTCGCACAGATACTTCGTGCTTGTGTTTTACTTCCTGCTTGGCCCCCTGCAATGCTTTATAAAATTTGTCCGGGATGATGCTCTCCGTGTCCAAACCCTCTCGGGTGTACGATTCCTGCAAGCCAGTATTGTCCTTGATAAAATGCAGGGGCTTCTGAATATCCCCGTAAGCCTTCAAGCCCCGCTGATAGCCCTCGTCGGCCTCTACATTGTAGTTTTCGTACACTTTGTCCACGAGTTCTGTCAATTCGCGCTCCGTCAACTTTTGCCCGTTCTTTTCGCGCAGCAGGTCAAAGGTTTTGGTCAAAAAATCTTCGCGGGCGTAAATTAATTCCTCCACCACAGGCCGATGTTTGAACACGATGACCTTGCTGTCCTTCTTTTTTCGTCCCCGATTTACTCGCCCAGCGCGTTGGATGAGCGCGTCCATCGGAGCATTTTCAGTGAAAAGCACATCAAAATCAATGTCGAGCGATACCTCCACAACCTGCGTAGCGACGAGCAGAAATGCTTCACCGGTTCCTTCACGGCGCAAGATTTCTTTTTCTTTTTCCTGCCGATCCAGTTGGATAAAGCGCGAGTGGTAGCACATGATGCTCTGCGTGTGTGGCTTGTATTTGTCGTACAGCCGAATGGCCTCGTCCACCGTGTTCACCACCACCAGCACCTTCTTTTTTCGGGAAAGCCACTCCTTTACCTCACTGTCCACCCCATCGGCCTCTGTTTCTCGGACTTCAAAAATATTTCGCGCTTCATCCAGCAACTTGTAGTCACGGACGGTACTGGCTTCGCCGATGTCCAGTGTTTTTTGCAACAAAGCCAGCAATTTCTGCGGGATAGTAGCAGTCATGATGAAGAACTCGGCCTTGAATTCCGTCCGCAAATACCGGATGGTGGAGACAATCAGCCCCAGCGTGTACGGCTCGTACAGGTGGATTTCGTCAATGATGACCTTCGCTCGCAGCAGGTGGAAAGTTTTGATTTCCCAGAAGCCCAGATTGAAGCCCTGCGTCAGCACTTGGTCCACCGTGCAGACGCTCACATCCTTGAAAAAGGTTTTGTCCAGCAGGTAATCCCTGTCGTCAGCGGCATACCGGTCATCAATTTCTTTTTGGAAAAACAAGGCCGAGGAGTGTACCACAGCGCATCGGTCTTTGTCAAAATACTGGATGAGCCGTTGGAAGATCGCGTTGGAAGTCACGCGGGTCGGCAGCAGGTAGATGATTTTTTCAAACTCCCGTTTTTGGCTGGCCCACAGCAGAGCGGCCTCGGTTTTGCCGCTCCCGGTGGGGGCTACGGCCATTGTGCAGCCGGGGCGCATGCACTCCTGCTGGAATTTCAAAAACTGGAATTTTTCCACAGGCTTCTTCTCTCTCTGAAGTTTCTGGATGATTTTTTCCTGCAAAAATTCGGGACTGAACGTCCAGCCGTTCGGTAGTTCGCGGTGCGCCGAAGCCGTCCAGTCCGCGATATTCAGCATGGCTTTGTAAAAAATGTACTCCGTGCGCTGCTGGGCCGTGAATTTCTGGGGCAAGTTGTTCAGGATTTTTTCGAAAAAAATCTTGTAAAGCCCGGCCAACGGAGTGCGCGGCATATTGCCCGACTGGTCTTTTTGCCACAACGGAAACGGCATCCCCGCCGCCCGGCTTCTTTCTAAAAAAACAGTTTTCGCTGCTGCAAAATCTGCCTCTGGCAAAACCAATGTGCGCAGCGCATCTTGCTGAAAGAGCAAGTCCGTCAGGGGTTTGTGGTGGCTGAACACTGCAAAAAGCCACAAAGGTTGACGCATTACTGCTTCAGGGTTTGCCAACGCGAGGAACATCCCAGACAAAAACTCGTGCCGCACAGTACGGTCGAGCCAGCCCGGTTTTTTGTGGATCATGTCCTGAAAGTTGCGGCAGATTTTGCCAAAGTCATGGAACAGAGCCGACCAGTAGCCCTGCCGCCAGAATTCGTCGGGCAGGTCAAGGTCGGCGGCGTAGCGGGCGCGTAGTGCCTGCCACGCAGCCACGACCAAATCGGTGTGCTGCATGACCGTTTCTTGGGGGTCTGACTTGGCAAGCAGGTGGTCAATGTTGGCTGTCATGGTATCGGTGGATGGGTTTTAGACCTTCCAGGTTTTTAAAACCTGGAAGGTCTGAGTACGCAACTGGCAGGATGTAGTTAAAAATCTAAGGTCATTTGCCCCTTGGTCAGGTATTCGCCATCGTGCAGCGGGAACACCGGGATGAAATGCGCCCCATGCTGCACCCCGGGCACTGAAAAATTCAGCGTCATCGGCTCTCCGATGAACGACAGGGTTTTGCGCTGCGCAACCCGCCGAACACCATAGTCCGATTCGTACTGGAAGCGCACCGGCAAGTCGTAGGCAATAGGCTCGGAAGTCGCATAAATGGAAAAATCGCCTCCGTCAAAAAGATGCTCCTGCACATCGGCCATCACATTGCCGGACACCAGACAATGCGCCATCTGCCTCGCCTCAGTAGTTTTTGTGACGATTTCAGCCGAAACAACCTTGGCCAGCGAGTCGCTGCTGCCCATCGTGAGCGCAAAAACGGGTCGCAGAAAAGCCTCCAACACCTCCCGGACGTTTTCCACTTTTTCGCAGCCAAACACGGCGAGCCAATGGTTGTCGAACAGGATTTCCCGAAGCACAATGCTGGACGGGGACTTGTTCGGGCCAGTCTCCAACGTGCGATACTTCCAGAGGTCTTTGGCGTGGCCTTCCGAAGTGCCCCAGATACCCAGTTGCCAGTGGTCGCGCTCAAAGTATTCCTGGGCTGCTTTGGGGCTTTTGCCCAAAGCCGCTCCGGCCAGCCCGACCAGCGTAGTGGGCGGCGGCAGGTGCAGGGTTTTGTGAAAATTCTGGAACTCCGGGTTGCGAAAGGTGGCCGTCATCGCGCGGAGTTCGACGACGCAGTAGCTCATTGGCCGAAGTAGTTTTTCACCCATGATTCGATTTTTTCAAAACCTGCTTTGAGGCCTACTACGCCCTCTTCCTTTCCGAACACGGCTTCCTGTGCAGCAAAAACATGGTCTTGGATGAAGCGGTCGTAGTCTTCCACTACACTTTTCAGCACCCCAGCCTCCACATTGCCGTCTTTGGTGACACGCACGGCTTCCAAAAAAACCGGGTTTTTGGCGCTCATGGCTGCCGCTGCCAAGAATTTGGGCGAGATGTCGGCAAGGAAGCGCGTCTGCCGACCGCTGCTCCACAGGTTGCGGAAAGCATCGAGGAAAGCGAGGGTGCGCTTGCACTTTTCAGCAGCTGCCAGTTCGCCCGATTCAAAGCCCTGTCCCGCGCCGATGCGGTCCAACTCAATCAGGATGGTGCCGCGATAGATGCCGGAGTGTATTTCGGTTTCAAAAATGTTGGGCTGCATATCTGCACCACTGGCATCTTTATGCCCCTTCCCCATGTAGTTGGTGCCGTAGTCCATGTCGCCTTTGTAATCGGTCAAAGCCACCAAGGCTTCTACCCGAATGGGTGAAGTGCGCACCGTGCTGGTGCCTCGGCCTTTTTCTTCTTTCGATGGCGCAGCGTCCATGTAGCCGAAAAGGTCGTCGTCAATAAATTCCTCTGGGCGTATGGTGGTTTTGACAGCTCCTTTTGTCTTCGAGGGCGGCTGAATCGGCGAAAGTTCAAAACCCATTTCAGCCAGCCTGTCGCGCATCGCGCGGCGCAGGGCTTGCGCGGAGACGTAAGGCAATTCCGCGCCATTGGCGAGCGTGATTTTTTTGATGGAGTTGATGTTGTCCACTTCTTTGTCGGCCCCGTTGAGGCTGGCGAAGGAGACTTTGGAGAGGTAGGTGATGGTGATGCTGTTGATTTTCATTGTTGAGCAGAAGTTGAAGATGATGGAGATGCGGCAGAGTTTTTCAGCGCAGGGTTGATTTTGTTCAAGGCAGCGATGACGGCGAACTGTTTGATGAAAACAAATCCTTGGTCGTCGTTGAGTTCTTCGGCGTAGAGCAAATCGTTGGCGACCCCGTTCATGTATTTCTTCATGATTCGGATGATTGCCTCCCGAAAGTCCTCTGCGTTTCTGGCTTTGTGCAGGTGAATAATGTAGCGACGTGCTGCCTTGACACCATCGGGATGCTCCAAAATGGCATTGCCAATGGCGTAGCCGAGGTTCGCAGCGCGGGTTTGCAGCGAGGTTAAGGCTTCTTTTTCCATGTTTTTGTATAAGATTGGTTCATAAAAAGTGAGAAAATCAGAGAGGGTTTTGAAGTTTTTGTACCGGGCTTCTTTCTGGTCGGTTTCATCTGGCGAGTTCAGGTAGAGGAAGCACCAGAAAAACAGGTTCTCAAAATCGGGCAGCACGGATTGGGCTTTCATCACCTTGTCGAGCACGGTGTTGCGGAATCGCCGGGCGGCGCGCATTTTTTCATTGTAGTTTTTACTGCGATCAGAGCGGTGCTGAAAAAGCAGAGATTGAAGCAGAGATTGAAAATTCACGCCCTGCTTTTCAAGGTGCGCAATTAGGCGGACGGTGAATTTGAAGTGGTTGAACTGCTCGAAGTAATTAGGGCGGAGGGTGCCGGAAAATTTGTCGGCTTTGAAAGAAACCAACGAAACCGGGATATTGCGTGAACCAAACACCTCTTCCAAAGCAGCGAGATCAAGTTCGGTTGGCGACTCGATGTTTTTACTGTAAAGGAGTCGGCGGTAAACGGCGTAAATCAGCATGAACCGGGTCTCGTGCGCTTCCGTAAAATCTTTCTGAGAAGCCGCGCGCGGTTCTTCACCCTTCTTAGCGCTGAAATTTGGCAGGTTGAAATTGGTGAGGTAGTTGGCTTCTAAGAGTTGCACCTTGTCCATGAAAACACTGCGATTCTGGTGAATGAAATCACGCAGGTTTTCAAGATTGTCAGTCTCAAAAAGGTAGCAATAAATTGTGTCAAGGCCGCTGGCGTATCGATAGAAGCAATATTTGGGAGCAAAGCGAGAGATCAACATCGCTTTCCAGCTAATGCGCTTGTCTGTGCCGGAAAGGAAAGAATTGAAATTGGTGAGGCCAGAAAGGAACGGCGAGGTGCTGGTGTTGTCAGCCAGTTTTTTTAAGCCTTCACCTGTCAGGTAGCAGATGTTCTGGCCGGGGGCAAAGTGTTCTGGCAAGGCTTTTTCAAGGCGGGTGATTTTGGTGTAAGGCTCATTCAGATAAACATTGCTGGCAAGGTCAAGTCCTGCTTTTTGAAAGTATGCATCAAACTTAGTCGCCAGTTCTGGGCGGGTTTGACGAAGGGTCTCGATCTTGGACTTGTTCTCTTCGTATCTAGTAAGCCCCTGCGCATTGTTGGTCAGCAGTTCCGTCAATCCAAGCGTATTCATACGTGGAAACCGCTCGAAACGGTCTTCTGCTTCGATGTAGTAGGCGTTTAGTTTTTCCTCCATTTGTTTCGGGTTGGCTGTGTCGTACACTTCTTTCCCCATCCGATAATACACTTCTTCCAGCGCATCGCGCCACTGTTCACCGCGTACCGTCAACGCCTCGGGAGAAAACTCGATTTCTAAATCTGGGTACTCTGGCGCAGCATCCAGCAGGTAATCGTACAGGGCTACGATGCCCGTGTTCAAGAACACATTGGATGTGCGGTGGAAAATGATTTCGGTCGGAAAGGTGGATTTCATCAGATGGATATGATTTATCGTTGTAGTGATTGCTTGACGCAGCAAAGGTTTGGGCAGTGCCTACGAACTGGCTTCCCTACCCCCTAAAAAAGTGAAATTTTTTCGATGGCGACATAAACGGCCGCCACGCCTTACCAGACCTTCCAGGTTTTTAAAACCTACGGTATGTACACAAGTTCATTGACATTGTTGAAGTAAGATTTAATGTTGCGGGTATCTAAGGATGGCGTGGAACATTTGGAGGCCTATTT
>JAYSUY010001009.1:0-8164 GCA_043718855.1 Saprospiraceae bacterium
CAAAACCTATCTCATCAACCGCGATTTCTTGAACCGCGTCGATGGCGGGCGCGTGTTTCTGGGCAAAATCGAGTTGCCCATCGGGGCGATGTACCGGAAGGAGTTTTTGAAAAAAGTGGGGGCGTGATTACTTCGCCCGCTTGTACACCGGCACCGTAGAGCACGGCTCGCCGAACAGGATGCTCAGCGCGATGGGCTGCAAGCGGCGGGTGATTTCCAAGTACGCTGAGGGCGGCACGGGTTTGTCGCTGCAGCCTTTCACCACGAGGCGCTTGCCTTCGTAGGGAGTCAGGTCGAGCGCGGCGAGTTGTTTGTGGAAAGCAATTTCGGGGTACAGATCGGGAGTCGTCTGCGCGATGTCGCGGGCGTATGGCGCGGCGTAAGTCGCTACTAGCATATAAGCCCACATCGGTATGATCGCATCGGCAGAGCAATGCACAGCGAGGTTTTTACCGGCATACTGCACCCAGTCGTGCGCCGCCAGTGCCTCCCGGAAGTCTTTTTCCTTCAAAATCAGGCCCATGAACAGGTAGTCCTTCAAATCGAACGACACCACCTCTCCGGCGGGGTAAAACTCCTCCAAATCTATGGTGACCAAACTGCTGTTGGCGACGCGGTTGACAAGTGCTTCCAAAACGATGAAGTATGAACGATGAACGATGAGGCGAATGAGGAACGATGTACGATGAGGTGAACGATGAGGTTTGCGCCTTCATAGTTCATACCTCATCGTTCATACTTCATAGTTCCTCACTGGCTTTGCCGACTGTGTTTTCCGGTTCGTGGAAATCCTTGGGTTTCGGCAAATCATTGAGCGAGCGGATGCCGAGGTAGTCCATGAACTTGCCAGAAGTGGCGTATAGCAGCGGACGACCCGGCCCTTCACTGCGTCCAGCGATGAGAACAAGCTCTTTCTCCAATAGTTTTTGCAGCGCGTAGTCGCAGCCCACGCCGCGTATTTCCTCCAACTCCGACTTGCTCACAGGCTGCTTGTACGCCACCAATGCCAACGTTTCGAGGGCGGCCTGCGAGAGCCGCTTTTTGGTGGTCTGCTTCAGGTGGATGGCGATGGTGTTGTGGTACGCACCTTTGGTCAGGAACTGCCAGCCACCAGCAATTTCCACCAACTCGAAGGCGTACATCTCCTGCTGAAACTGCTCCTGAATGGCTGCAATAACCGCCAAAATCTCCTCCTGCCGCACATCGGCTTGCAAGGCTTCGTCCAGCACGGATTTGATATCGGCCAGCGCAGTAGGCTGCGGCGAGGCAAAAATCAGGGCTTCGATGTGTTGTTTCATGTTGAGGTAGAGCGTGCAGTGTGGAGGGTTACAGTCCGCGAAAATCCGTCCTAATCAGTTTGATCCGTCCTAATCCGCGTCCCATTGTCGTCGTGTTGCGCAAGGAGGTCAATGCCTAAAATGCCGCGTCCCGGTCATCACCATGGCCATGCCGCGCTCGTTGCAAGCGTCCACAGAATCTTGGTCTTTCACCGAGCCGCCGGGCTGGATGACTGCCGTGATGCCTGCCTGGTGGGCAATGGCTACGCAATCCGGGAAGGGGAAAAAAGCGTCGCTCGCCATGACCGCGCCTTTCAGGTCGAAGCCAAACGACTGGGCTTTGGCGATGGCTTGGCGCAGCGCGTCCACACGACTCGGCTGGCCGCAGCCCATACCGATGAGTTGGCGCTCCTTCACCAGCGCGATGGCGTTGGATTTCAGGTGCTTGGCGCACTTGGCGGCAAACAACAGTTCACCAACTTCCTTGGGTGTAGGTGTGCGCTGGGTTACCGTTTTGAGGTCGGCTTCGGTCTCCGTACGCAGGTCGGCATCTTGCTCCACCACGCCATTGAGCAGGCTACGAAATGTGCGTTTTTTAACCTCAAAGGTTTTGATTTTCAACAAGATGCGCTGATCCTTCTTTTTCAAAATCTCCAAAGCCTCCGGCTCGAAATCGGGCGCGATGAGCACCTCGTAGAACAGTTTATTGATCTCCTGCGCCGTTGCAGCGTCCACCTTCGTATTGGTGATAAAAATGCCGCCGAAAGCCGACGTGGAGTCGCACGCGAGGGCGGCTTGCCAAGACTCCAGCAAGGTGTGGCGGCGGGCTATGCCGCAAGCGTTGGTATGCTTGAGGATAGCGAAACAAGGCTTGCCGAGTTGAAACTCTCGCATGAGTTGTACCGCAGCATCAATGTCCACAAGGTTGTTGTAGGAGATGGCTTTGCCTTGAATTTTGTCAAAAATCTCTTCAAAATCGCCAAAAAACACCCCGTTTTGGTGCGGATTTTCACCGTAACGCAGGATGTCGGAGCGGTGAATGCTGTGCTTGAAAGCGATGTCGGCTGTGCCTTCGTTGAACCAGTTGAAGATCGCGATGTCGTAGTTGGACGTGACTTTGAAGGCCCTGCGGGCAAACTCGCGGCGGTTGAATTCCGAGAACTCTCCCGCCTGATCGTTGAGCAGATCAGCAAACATCCGGTACTCATCTTTCGAGGCCACGACCACCACGTCTTTCCAGTTTTTGGCCGCTGCGCGGATGAGCGACACGCCGCCGATATCGATCTTTTCAATGATTTCTGCCGGGTCATTGGACACGGCGACGGTGTCTTCAAAAGGGTAGAGGTCTACGATCACGCAGTCGATTTCGGGGATGCCATACTGCTCCAACTGGGCCAAGTGGTCGGGCTCGCGGCGGGCCAGCAGGCCGCCAAACACGGCAGGGTGCAGGGTTTTTACCCGCCCGTCGAGGATGCTGGGGTAGCCCGTGAGGGTATCGACCCCGATGACCGGGATGTCGAGTTTTTGGATGTACGATTGGGTGCCGCCAGTGCTGTATAGCACAACGCCTAGTTCGTGCAAGCGGCGGATGATGGGTTCGAGGCCGTCTTTGGAATAAACGGAGATGAGCGCGGAGCGGATTTGCATGGGTAGAATTTCGTCATGGTAGACATTGCGCCATTGTTCTGACGTTCAATGCGTTGCAAAGACTGAGCGATATTTGATGGAAAAATGAGCCGCGAAGGTAGGCCGATCAACGGAAAAAAGTGGGGTGTCGCTTGTGCCTTTTCGCTATAGCCTGCATCAATGCCTGAGTTCACCCATTCCATTCACCCATACCTTGTTTTCAGACATGAAAATCCACACCTTCCTTGCTTGCCTCCTGCTGCTCCTTGCCGTCGCTTGCGAACGCCAGTATAGCCGCTCCTCTGCTGTGTACTGTCCTCGGGATTTGGAACCCTTAGGTAGATCTGGCGGCAAACACGCCAAACTCCGAAGTGTCGCAGCACCCAAAGGCACGGTTCAATTCGTGCCGCCAGTGGTCAGCAAAGACATGGTGATGGAGGAGAAAGCCGAATCGAGCAAAGCCAAAAAAGACCTTGCCATAGCCGACAGCATCACCGAAAATGAAGAGGAAGAGCAGTACAACCCCATCGTCGAAAACCCCTTCCAAGACGCAGGTCAAAGCAACATCTCCACTTTTTCCATCGATGTGGACGCGGCTTCCTACGCCAACCTGCGCCGGTACATCAACGGCGGCTCGCTGCCGCCTTCCGACGCAGTGCGCATCGAGGAGATGGTCAACTACTTTGATTATCAGTACCCTGCGCCCCAGGCCCAGCACCCCTTCGAGGTCACGACCGAAGTCGCGCCCTGCCCCTGGGCACCGCAGCACCGATTGCTGATGGTGGGCTTGCAAGGCCAAACCGTAAATGTCGGCCAACTGCCTGCCTCCAACCTCGTGTTCCTGCTCGATGTATCGGGCAGCATGAACTCACCCGACAAACTCCCCCTCGTGCAGCAGTCGCTCTCCCTGCTCGTGGATCAACTCCGCCCACAAGATCGAGTGGCCATCGCAGTGTATGCCGGAGCTGCCGGACTCGTGCTGCCCAGTACGCCCGGCACCGAAAAATCCAAAATCAAAGCCGCCATCAACAACCTCTCCGCTGGCGGCAGCACCGCCGGAGGCGCGGGCATCCAATTGGCCTACAATACCGCCCGCAGCAACTTTATCCCGAAGGGAAACAACCGCGTCATCCTCTGCACCGACGGCGACTTCAATGTGGGTACCAGCAGCGAAGAAGGTTTGGTACAACTCATTGAAAAAGAGCGCGAAAGCGGCACCTATCTCACCGTGCTGGGCTTCGGCACGGGCAACTACCAAGACGGCAAAATGCAGCAACTCGCCGACAAGGGCAACGGCAACCACGGCTATATCGACGGCATCGGCGAAGCCAAAAAGGTACTGGTGCGCGAGTTCGGCGGCACCTTGTTCACCATTGCCAAAGACGTGAAACTGCAACTGCACTTCAACCCGCAGCAGGTGGCGGGCTACCGCCTCATCGGCTACGAAAACCGCCTGTTGGCGACCAAGGATTTCCACGACGACACCAAAGATGCGGGCGAACTAGGCGCAGGCCACCGCGTTACCGCGCTCTACGAACTCATCCCCACCGGCCAGCCGTTGCCCCCGCTGAGCAAAGTGGATTCCGCCCTCGTGGTGGTGGCCCAGCCCGATAAGTCGGTGAAAATCAGCGCCGATGACTTGATGGTGCTGCAACTGCGCTACAAACAACCCACTGGCTCAGCCCCCAGCCAACTCATGGAATACCGCCTCAACGCTGCCGCGCTCGACCGCCGCGACGAGAGCGAAAACTTCAAACTGGCCTCGGCTGTCGTGGAGTTTGGCTTGCTGCTGCGGGAGTCAAAATTTAAGGGAAATGCCACCTATGCCAGTGCGCTGGGCCGCGCCCGCGCCGCCGCCGCGCTGCACGACGCGGGCGGGTATCGCAGTGAGTTGGTGGGGCTGATCGAAGCGGCGGCGAGGCTGGCGGGGAAGGGAACGGGGAAGTGAGGTTTGCCCAAAAAAAAGTGCCCTACGGCTGCAAGCCGTAGGACACTTTTGGGGGTCTAAGGGAAACGTCAAAAATAAACAAGGCAAAGTGCTGACTCAAATCATTTCGAGTCAATGAGTTGAGTTGCTCATCGTTTATAGTTCATCGTTCCCTGAAAATCAACCAAATCAGCCCCAGCACCAGCACCAACAATCCCCAAATCAGCAGCCCACCACCGCCAGAATCCACCGGTTCATCGTCACCCACCATCGAAAAAGTGGCCCAGAAGTACGGGTGCGTCAGTTCGTCCGACTTGCTGTTTTTCAAAAAATCCTGCTGCGCCGCTTGCAATGCCGAGGCTTTGCCCATGCCGCCAGAGAGTTTTTTGAAAAAACCGACGACCAAATCCTTCGCCGCCGCATCGTTGACCGACCAGAGGCTCATCATCACGTTTGGGCAGCCCGCAAAGCGAAAAGCCCGCGCCATGCTCATGATGCCCTCGCCCCGCACGACCTTGCCCGCGCCTGTGTTGCAGGCTGACAGCACGGCGAGGTCGGCCCGCAACCGCAGTTTGTACAGTTCAAAAGCATGGAGAAAGCCGTCGTTTTCGCCCACGCCAGTAGTGTCGGGGTGACTTTGAGCCCCCCCGACACTCAGACCGGGATTTGAAAAAAGCAGGGTTGAATAGAGCGGATCAGTATCGTTGGTCAGGGCATGCATGGCAAGGTGGAGCACACCTGCGTTCGGGGCATTTTTTCTGAAAAACGCCTCCGTCGCCATTTCTCCGGAGGCCGTTTGCCCGCCGAAAAAGCCTTGTGTCGAGTCAACTTCCGCGCCGTTGAAACGCAGGGCCGGTATGTCACCTCCACGCAGCAAACTGAACGCCCGCACAAAGCGAGAACTATCGGGCAGCGCACGTGCCACCATCGCTTCGCCCTCGTAGGCAGGTGCCATACCGAAGTAGCCGCCGCCGCTCCCAGCGGTTTTTGATTGCTCGGTCAGCAGCGTCCCGGAGTATTCCAGCCGCACGGCGACATCGCGCACGAGGTAAGGCAAGTGCCGATAGTCCGGGGCGGTCGTGGCAGCAATCGGCTCCCGCAGCAAGGCGGCGAACGGCACATACCCAATTTGGTCGTCGGGCACGATGACGATCTTGCTCGCACGCGACTGGGCGAGCGGCTTAGCCATTAAGGTTTGGTAGAGGCTGTGCGAAGCCGCCGTAAACTTTTGAAAATCAGCACGCTTCTGTTTTTCCGACCGGAGCATAGACGGGTCAAAATCATGCACCGTCGCTCGGAGCGCAGCGAGGTTGTGGTGAAACGAGGAGTCTATTTTTTGCCGAAAAAGCCGCGCACCGGACGGCTCAATCAGAAACGTGAACAGCACCGAGTCGCCTAAAAAATACTCCACGAGGGCGTTGTCGGCTGGCAGTTTGGCCTGCACATCGGCGATGGAGGCCAAGCGGCGGTCGTATTTCAGGCGGTGGTATTCCGGGTAGCGTTTCTGAAAAACGGCCAACAGCGAGTCCTGCGAGGACTTCAGGTCAAATATTTTCCGGTTCCAGTTGGAGATGCGCGACGAGTCCGGGCGGGGTTTTGCCTGTTCGTCGAAGACTAATTTTTCGTAAAAATCGAGGTTGCGCTTCAGCATTTTTTCACTGCGCTGGTCTTCCGGGCGGAATCCCGCGAGTTGCTTGGCCTCCGTTTCGCGGAGCGATTCGAGCAGTTCGACGGACTTGCTTTTTTCGGCGGCCTGCCATGCGCGGCGGAGGTATCGCTCTTCTCCCGTGCGCTGCCAAAGTTGGTAAGCACAGTCCATCGTGCGCTGAAAAATGGGCTTGGCCGCGCCGGAAAGTTGGTTTTTTGACCCCACGCCCCGGTAGGTGTCGCGGATGCGCTCGACCAGCGAATCGGCGAGGGCGTAGGCTTGCAGTGCGTTTTCGAGTTGGGCCGGATTCGCAGTTTTTTGAAACATTTTTTCAAAAAAACGGCCTTTCAGTTCGAGTGTGCGCAGGTGGTAAGGCTGGCGGCTGAAGGCTGCTGCGGGCGGGTTTTGGGCAAAATCGGCGGCATGGAAGCCTTTTGCCTCGCGGGCGAGGAGTTCGGCGAGGGCGGTCTGGGCGGCGGGGAGAGAGTCGGCGAGGAGGAGGGTTTCGGTGAGGGTTTGCCACAGGCCAAGCGTCCACACTTCATTTTTCCCGCCGCCCGCCTTTTCAGTAACTTCAATGGTTTTTTTCAAACAAAGAATTGCCTCAGGATAGTCTTTTTTGGCCAGCGCCAATCTGGCTGCTCCACCAAAATAGGAACGCCACCGACCCTTCGTTTCTGATTCAGCCCGATTCTCCAAAATGATTTTTTTCACCGTCCAAAGATGTTTCTGAGCTGCGTCGAGGTCGCCCTGTTTCAGCGCAAAATCGAACAAAGTCAAATCCACCGATAGAATGCTGTGGTTGAACGGCGGGTATTCACGGGCGCGAAGGAGGTACGCCGTCGCGGTTTTGTAATCGCCAATTTCGCCATAGACATCGGCCAGCACATCGTAAGCAAACCATTTCATCTCGGGCGAAACGTGTTCCAGGTTCAGGATTCTATGCAAATACGACAGCCCTTTTTCAAACTCCCCCCGACCGCAGTACTGGTAGCCCAACCACAAATACGGCCAAGAAAGGTAGTTGTCGCCCGGCTGGCGGCAATTGTGCATGGCGGCTTCGGCTCTGCGGTAATAATCCAACTGCAAATCCGAATCATCGAATAGGTTTGAGGCCATGTGGCCCAAGCCGATAAAACCTATTGCACGGGTCACATAATCCTGAGGGTAAACGCGGTAATCGATCTCGTCAAATTCGAGCGTAACTTGGCTGCCTTCCTCAATTTCACCAAGATATATCAGTGCTTGTGCATAACTAGAGTAGCCCATCGACCAAAATTCGTATGATATAGAGTCGAAACCTTGAGCGAGGAGTTTTTCAGCAATCGGAATCATTTTTTGGGAATAAATCGCCTGCGAATCAAACTGAGTACTGTTGTACGACTTCCAAATTAGCGCATACAGTTTGCTCGCCTCCATAGTGTCTTCTTTTATGAAGGGCCGCGTTCGCTTCGTCATATTCGGGAAGTCCGGCGGGTACTTGTCGGCCACCTTGCCGCTTCCCCAGTAATTGCTTGGCGATTGAAATCCGAGGCAGCACACCGCGAACAGAACCAAGAGCGAGAGCGATTTCCAGCGTTTTTTCATGCTTGAAGGAATTGGTTTGTCTGGCAAATTTCATAAAAAATCCCGGAGGGCAGCCCTCCGGGATTTTTTTCATTCGATCGAAGTCAAGTGTCGGCGTGA
>JAYSUY010001010.1:0-2923 GCA_043718855.1 Saprospiraceae bacterium
AGCACTCGCATCTGTTCCAGCCGCTTGTCCAACTCGTGATCGCGGTACTCGAAGTAGCAGTGCATCGCGTAGAACAGCCCAGCAACCAAAAGCGACCACGCCAGCCAATGGAGCAACGTTTCTCTCCATCGGAAGGAGAGCAGGCTTTTACCGTGATTTTGTATTGGATGGACCGCCATGTCGTTGCCCGTTTTCAGGCTGCAAGGGAAGCAGCGCGGGCGGAAAAAGCATCAAAAAGGGGCGTGACAAAAGCGTGACAACAGAACTATAAACGATGAACGAGGAACTATGAACATGGTGACCCACTGAAAATCAGCGAGTTGCCCTGTTCATAGTTCATACTTCATCGTTCATACTTAATCCTGTGGTTTTGCGGCGCAGCCGCGCCCGCGTCTGCCGGATGGTGTTGTCGGATACGCCGAGCATCCGGGCCATCTCGTGTGTACTGAGTTGGAGTTTCTCCAGCACGAGGTAGCGGAGTTCGGCAGGGGTGAGGCCCGGGTACAGCAGTTTTTGGGCTGCCATAAAGTCGGGGTGCGCTTTCTCGAAAATGCCGCGGAAGCGCAGCCAGTCGTCGTCGGTGAGGATGGTGCTGTGGGTCAGTTGTTCCAGGTATTGGCCGTGCTCGCTGCTGGCGGCCAATTGTTCCATTTCGAAGCGCAGGTTTTCAGCGAGGGCTGATTTTGCCAAGAGGCTGGTGGTCATTGCGGCCAGGTCGTTTTGGGCGGCTTCTAATGTTGCTTCCTTTTGGCGGCGCAAGTATCGCTGGCGGTTGAACCACGCATACGTCAGCACCAGCAGCAGGGCCAGCAGGGTGAAAGCAGCATTGCGGAGGTTTTTTTGAACTGCCTTTTCGCTTTCTAACAGTTGGAGTTGCTCGGCGTATTTTTCGGCTGCGAGACGCTGCTTGATGCGCTCGAACTTGCGGGCATCGTTGCGGTGGTCGAGGCTGTCCTGCAAGCCCCGGGCGAGTTGGGTGTATCGAAGGGCATGGGCGGGGTGGCTCCGCAATTCGTGGTAGCGGGCGTAGTTTTCATAAAATTTGATGTGCTTGAATACGTCCACTTCCCAACAAACACCCATCCGTTTTTTGATCGCTGCGGCGCGTTGCAGCAGTCGGCTCGCTTCGTCTAATTTGCCAAAGGCCATTTTGATGGGCACATAAACCTGTAGTGCTTCATACTCCGCCAGATAGGGATAAACGGGACTCTCGTGGTCTTGCACCTGGCTCCAGGCATAGCCCTCGTCGGCGTAGCGTTCCACTTGCGAGGAGTCGCCCTGTGCCAGCAGCATCTCCGCGATGCAGAGTGCCGAAAAGCCCTGCCAAAAGCGGCTGCGCCAGGGGGCTTCGGGGTCGTCGGATTGCAGGTTTTGGTAAAGCCGCTGAATTTTTTTGGCGTATTCGATGGCCTTTGGGTAGTCCTCCTTTTGATGCCAGTAGGTTTCCAGCATGCTCAGCACTGCAGTATAATACCGGTAGTTTTTTCCCGTAGGTGGTATGACCCGCTCGGCAAAGGACAAATACCGGTATGCTTCTTCGTAGTCTTCCAAATCCCACATGAACCCGCAGCAGCGGACCAAAATAAATTCGGGCTGATAGTCCTCAAATTGCTCAAAGCCCATCGCTTCCATCTTCGCCATGGTTTTTTGAATGGCTACGTACATCTTTTCGTGGCTGATCCTTTCGTCGCAGTTGAACAATGCAAAGCTGTGATAAAAGTGCCCAACGACTTCTTCCACCTCGAAGCCGCCCTGTTTTGCGCCCAGTTCAAGATTCGCCAGGGCTTCGAACATGACATCCCGGCCACGCGATATTCCTGTTGGATACAGGGTTGTGATCTCAACGTATTTGCGGTAATTCGTGACCAGAGCAGATCGTGGATCGCCGACCTCCTGTGCGATTTCTTTCATCCGCTTCAGCACGTGGTGTGCGGTCGCTGAATCCATTTGGGCAAAGGAAAACTCGTACACGAAGCGGTAACGTTCGGAAGCAGACAGGGCACGGAAAGCGGGTTCATCCAGCGTGGGCGGCTGGGCGTGAGCCATGCGCTGCAAGCAGCACAGCAGCAGCAGGAAGATGGATGGTTGGCAGAGCCTCCAATGCGGGTGGATCATGCGGGTGAAAATCATCCGCAAAGGTTCTGTTTTCTGTGCTCAGCCGGTAAGCGTAGAAATACCTGTTTTGAAAACCGGGGGTTTCTACGCGGTAGGGGCTGCAATGCGGATGGTGGGGGCTTTGTAAAAACTTAGCCGCCCCTTGACTTGTCATGTCGCAACGAAGTGAAGACATCTGCACAAGCCATGCTTTTTGGAATCTCTTGGCCAAGGCATTTCGGGTCGCTTAGGTTGTGCAGATGTCTTCGCTGCGCTGCGACATGACAGGGGGCGGTAGGGCACAGGACTCGTCCGACGAATTTGTCGTCGGACGAATGGGGTAATGCAAAAGCCGCCCGGCGCTTTGCAACACCGGGCGGTTAGTAACGATCTTCTTCTTTATTTCTGTTCTGTATCTTCCTCAGCGTTGCACCACCACTTTCCGCGTCACTATCCCGTCCTCGGTGTTCAGCCGCACGAAGTACACCCCCGCGCCGAGCTGCAGCCCAGCGTCGGATGTGCCGTCCCAAGTCACCGTGTTCAGGCCCTGCCGTGCTTGCGAGCGGAGACGTGACACCTCCCGACCACTCACGTCGGCGATGCTGATCACGACTTTCTGCGCCCTGGCCAGTGCGAAACGCAACATCGTCTCGGTGGATGAATCCAAGAGGCTATTGTTGGGGCGTAGCCAATTCCGTCATTTCCAGCCCCGTTTTTTGCAAAACAAAATCGATCATGGAGCGGTAGGGTGGATGACTTGATTCCATTGAGCCGGAAAAAAACGGGCTTTCCCAAGGGGCATGGCCTTCAAATCGAAGGCGATAGCGAA
>JAYSUY010000102.1:0-20001 GCA_043718855.1 Saprospiraceae bacterium
GTGAAAGTGAGCCAACCGGTGTGCACCAATTTTGATCAAAATTTCTTTGGCGACCTCGACAACCTGCGTTTCCACAACAAAGCCCTGTCGCAGCAAGACCTCAACCGCTACTACTCGCCGCCTGATAAAATCCTGAACAGCGATACGCTCATTTATTTGGGTAACTCCATGCAAATCAGGACATCCAATACCTGCGCAAAGACTACTTTTTGGTCGCCCGCCACTGGTGTTTCGAATGTCAACATCACCAATCCCATCATTACCCCCATACTGCCCAGCTTCTACACGGTGGCATTTACCCACCCCAGTGGCTGTAAGGCAACCGACACTATCCATGTCAACGTAATCGACCCCGACACACTGGATTGCAATCGCGTGTTCATCCCCAACGCATTCACGCCGGGTAGTTCGCTGGGCCGCAACGACGTGTTCGGCATCAGCAATCCGTTCTCGGTGGACGAGTTTATTTCCTTCGAAGTGTTCGACCGATGGGGCGGTCAGGTGTTTTCGGCACTCACGCCTTTCGACACTTGGGATGGCGCCTCGCAGGGGGAGGCGCTCAACGCGGGCATTTTTATGTACCGGCTGCGCTACAAATGCGACGGGCAAGAAAAGGTGAAATCTGGGACACTGACGCTGCTAAGGTGACGGCCTGATTTACTCAAATTGCATTTGAATAAGTACTACGACTCAAAAGTCTCGCAAAGGCGCAGAGGCGCAAAGTTTTGATGCTGAATACTTTGCGATTTTAGTCAGCCACTTATTTCATTCCAGCACCCACAAAAAAATGGGCTTCGCCGATACCCGGCGAAGCCCATTATATTTTCCCCAAAAACAGGGCGCAGCCCCTACCGCACCAGCGTGATGTCGCCTTTGTACAGCAGCACTCGCCCGTCGATCATCTCGATTTCGGCGTAGTAAGCAAATACCGCAGGGACCATGATCCGGCCTTGATGGCGGCCATCCCAGCCGTGAGCAGGATCGTTGGGCTGGAAGTTTTGTGCTTGGAACATCATCTCCCCCCAGCGGTCAAAAATCTGGAACACCTTGATTTTCAGTATCTGATCGTCATCCGCGAAGATCAACACCTTGTCGTTGGTGCCGTTGGCATCCCAGGGAGAGAATGCGTTGGGGATGTAGATGTGCGGTTCGTTGTCCACGCGCACCAACACCCGGTCTTTCGCTTCACAGTCGTCGATGCTGATGATCTGCACCGTGTACTCGATGTCTCGGATGGGTCGGACAGTTGGTGTGAGCAAGCCCAAAATGGTCTGATCTTTAAAAATCATGCCCTCCAGTGGAGTCCAGATCACCGCTTGCACCAAGTTGAGTGGGTAACCCAGCGGCAGCCGCGCTTCGAGATTGAGCGAATCTCCGAGCGAGATGTCCACAGCCGTCAAGTCTGGCACGATACCGATGCCAGGGTCCGGAGCCTTCGGTACCACGAGTTTTTTCTTGAATTCGCAGCCGTTCAAGTCCTGAATCCAGAGGTCGTAAGTGGCCGGCACGATCTTGTCAAAGTCCAACTTTGGAGCGAAAGTCTGGCCGTTGTCAATGGAATACAGGTACGGCTCGATGCCGCCCTTCACCGCTTTGAACGTGATGCTGCCGTCGTTGTCCTTGCAGGTTGGGTATTTCAATTCGACAATGAAATCGGTCGGTATGTTGGTCTCGCGGAACACTGCCACGTTATCTGTTTGGGTGCAGCCGGTGGCTTTGTTGCTCACCGTCAGCAGGTAAGTGCCCTCCTGATTCACCTTCGGCGTGAGCGTGTTGTTTCCAGAAATAAACTGCCCGCCGATGGTCGTCCAAGTGTAGATGTAGTCGGAGCCGTTGGAGCCAGAGCCTTGCAGTGTCACATCCTCCACCGAGCAGTTGAGGGTAAATGGCGTACCGGCTTCGGCGATGGGCAGCACGATATTGGAGCCCACTTGGATGGTGGCGACGTTGGAGCAGCCGTTGTTGTTGTCAAGTACCGTGAGCGTGTACTCGCCGGAGGCGTTCACCGTAGCCGAATTGGTGGAGGCTCCGGAGAGGATGTTGCCGCCCTGCGTCGTCCAAGCGTAAGCAATGCCGATGCCGCCTTGCGAAGCCGAACCGTTGATGACCACCTGCGGAATGATGCAGGTAAGAATGTCGGGCGAAGCCAGCGAGATGATGGGCTGCACAATGTTGGTGTTCACCAGCACATCATCAGAGGAGGTACAGCCGTTGTCGTTGTTCGCCACGTTGAGCGTGTAGGTGCCGCCTGCTACCACCGTAGGGGTCAGGCTGTTGCCGCCCACGAGGATTTGCCCGTTCTGGGTCGTCCACTGGTAGAAGAAGTTGCCGCTTTGGCTCGATCCGTTGCCGTTGAGTTGCACTGAAGTGATGGTACAGGTGAGTAGATTGCTCGCCCCAGCCTCGGCTACTGGCTTCACAATGTCCTGATTGACAGTAGTTGTGGTTGTGCTGGTGCAACCGTTGACGTTGTTGGTCACCAGCAAAGTGTAGGTACCCGGCTTGTCCACCACTGGCAGCAGCGGATTGGTTTGATTCACCAAATTCCCACCCGTAGTCGTCCAATTGTAGGCGAAATCTCCAGTGGAAGAACCGGTGGCATCCAGCGTCACATCCTCCGTTTTGCAAGTCAGCACTTCCGGCAGCAGAATGGCCGACGTAGGCAATACCACATCGTTGTCCACATTCACGCTGGCGGTGCTGGTGCAGCCGTTCACGGTGTTGGTCACGGTCAGCACATAAATGCCAATCAGGTTCACGGTCGGCGTTAGCGTGTTTGTGCCACTGACAATATTGCCGTTTTGAGTAGCCCAAGCATAGTTGAACGTGCCATTAGAAGTGACTGACCCTGTGAGACTTACCGCAGTTGTGGTGCATGTCAGGGTAGGCGTCGGGCCTCCATCTGCTTCGGGCAGCGCCACATCTTCGTTGACAATTACGCTCGAAAATGCCCTACAGTTGTTGGTCGTGTCGGTCACGATCAATTCGTATTTGCCAGGTTGGTCAATCACAGGATTAAGCGTGTTGCCACCCGATACGATGTTGCCGCCTAAGGTGCCAAGCCACTGGTACTTGTACTTGCTTCCACTGCTTGATCCCGCTCCGCTCAGGGTGAGCGTTGGGACAACGCAAGTGAGTTGGGCCGTGTTGGCAGCCAATGACACTGGCACGTCGGCAGATTTGGTGACCTGCACATCGGCGATAGCAGTGCAACCATTGGTCACGTCCGTCACGGTGAGGTAGTAGTTGCCCGAGCCGTTCACCGTTGGGTTCAGGATGTTGGTCGGTGTGGTGAAGTTGCCAGTGTTGGTCGTCCAAGCGTAGGTGAATTCCGAGCCGGTGCTTCCGGTAGCCTGCAAAGTATAGTTGTCGATGATGCAGGTGAGCTGGAATCCGGGGCCGGCGATAGCGTTGGGCTGATCAAAATCCGCATTCAGGGTCGCATTGTCAGTACTCGTACAGCCATTCACGGTGTTGGTTACCAACAGGTTGTAAGTACCCGTCTGGTTGACGACCGGCGTAGGCGTGTTGTTTCCTGAAACAATGCCCGGTCCTGTCCAGAGGAATGTGTAGTCCGCGCCGGTCGGGTTACCAGTACCCGTGAGCTGCAACTGCGGGTTGTAGCAGTTCAGAATTTCGTCAGCCCCAGCATCTACAGGCGGCTTGGCGATATCCTGCGTAACGGTGGTGGTGAGCGACGAGGTACAGCCGTTGGTGGTGTTGGTAATCACCAGTGTGTAGGTACCTGCCTGACTCACGATGGGGTTGAGGGTAGCATTACCTGATACGATGAAAGGGCCGGTCCATTTGTAGGAAATATTGGTTCCTGTCGTGCTGCCCGCACCGCTCAGGCTGATCTGGCTGTTGTTTTTACAGTTCAAAATACCGGGTGTGGCGATGAGCGGCACAGGGTCGTTGGCATCGGCTTGCACCTGTACTTGGTTGCTGCTGGTGCATCCGTTCTGGGTGTTGGTCACCACGATCTGGTAGGTACCCGGTGCATTCACCGATGGGCTGATGATGTTGGTAGGCGAAGTGAAATTGCCCGTTGCACCGACCACCGTCCATGCGTAGGTGAAATTTGAACCGGTGCTGCTACCCGTTCCATCCAGCGTGGAAGCAGGTTGGGTGCAGTTGAGCGTCACTTTCGGGCCAGCATTGGCTACGGGTGGAGCAATGTCGGCATCCACCTGTACACTGAATGAAGCGTTGCAGTTGTTGGCGGTGTTGGTGACCAACAGCGTATACAACCCGGCCTGACTCACCGTAGCGGTAGCCGCGTTGTTGCCCGATTCGATTTTCCCATTCACCGTCCCCCACTGGTACTCGAATGTTGCGCCGGTGGAAGAGCCTGCCGAACTCAGCGTGATCTGCTGCACATTGCAAGTGACGATGCCTGACGGAGTAGCCAGTGCAGTGGGCAGGTTGGAGTTGCTGGCAACCGTAGTCGCAGCCGTACTGGTACAACCGTTGGCATTATTGGTTACGACAAGCGTGTAAGTGCCTGCTGATGTGATTGTTGGCATCAATGTAGTGCCGCCTGCTCCGATGCCGCCGCCCGTGCTGCTGGTCCAGTTGTAGGCAAAATTTGGCCCGGTGCTGCTGCCATTGCCGTTGAGTTGCAGTGCTGGTGTGGAGCAGTTGAGTTGTGGGGCCGGAGCAACGGTAGCGGTGGGCTTCACCGTGTTTTGATCAATCGTGACCGAAGCCGTGCTGGTGCAGCCGTTGGCTGTGTTGGTGACCACCAAGTTGTACGTGCCGGGCTGGTTGGCAGTTGGCGTAGGGATGTTGTTTGGCCCTGCGAAGCCGCCACCGTTGGTTGTCCAAGCGTAGATCAGGTTGGGCGCGATGGGCGCATTCGGATCGCCGAGTACAAGGGTAGGCAAAATGCACGTGAGGGTACCCGGCGCGCCGGGGTTGGCAAGTGGTTTCACGACATCCTGTGTGACAAGGATGTTCGCACTGGCCGTGCAGTTGTTGGCGGTATTGGTCACCAAAAGCGTGTACGTCGCAGCGGCGTTCACGATGGGTGTGAGCGTAGTTTGCCCCGAAACAAAACCTGAGCCGGTGGAGGATGTCCACTGGAAGGTGTAGCCCAGCCCAGTGGAGGAGCCGTTGCCGTTGATGGTGAGTTCCTTCGTGTTGCAGTTGAGGCCGCCGTTGACGGCAGCGTTGGCTACGGGCACCGAGTTGTCCTGATTTACGGTAACGATGGCATCGTCGGTACAGCCGTTGGTCGTGTTCGTCACCACAAGCGTGTACTGTCCAGTTTCGCTTACTACGGGGGTAGCGGAGGTTTGTCCGCTCTCAATTTTTCCGTTAACCGTTGTCCAAGAGTACGTTATGCTGCCTGATGGGGTAGAACCACCGCCGTTGAGGGTGATGGTTTTATTTACACAAGTCAGCAGTGCGGGCGGTGCTACGGTGGCATCGGGCGCGGTTTTATTTTCCCCTACGGTGACGGTGCTGCTGGATGTGCAGCCGTTGTTGGCGTTGGTCACCACGAGGGTGTATGTCGCGGGTTTATCCACCACAGGGTTGAGCGTAGTGCCGCCACCGAGGATGTTGCCACCTGGTGTGAATGTCCAGACGTAGGTAAAATTGCTGCCCGTGCTGCTGCCCGCGCCGTTGATGTTGACATTCGGGAGCGCACAGGTGAGGGTCAAAGATGGGCCAGCAGTGGCGACGGGGTAATCTACGGTAGAAGTCACCTGCGTCTGTGCAGTAGAAGTGCAACCGTTGGTCGCATTGGTGACTTTGAGTATGTAGGTACCTGGGGCATTCACAGTGGGGTTGAGTGTAGTGCTACCGCCCGTGATGTTGCCGCCAATGGTGGTCCATAAGTAGTTGAAATTGTTTCCATTGCTGCTGCCCACGCCATCTAACGTGACAGCGGTAACTACACAACTGAGCGAACCATTCGTGACGGCCACAGCAGTGGGGGCGGCAAAGTCGCCGACTACGCTGGCTGTGGCGGTTTTGGTACACCCGCTCTGGTCAGTCACGGTGACGGTGTAGGTGCCTTGCGTGAGGTTTTGTGGGTCTTGCAACACCGAGGCATTGTTCCATTTGTAGGAATAATTGGGCGTACCGCCGCTCATGTCGAGGTCAATGCTGCCTCCTGCAGGGTTGGAGCAGTTGGGGCCAGTGATGTTGACTACCGCTGGCACGAGCGCACTAGGCTCAAGCACGTTGAACATCCGTTCATTGGTACAGCCAAATCCATCCGTCAAGGTTACGTTGTAGGTACCCGCTTTTAGGTTGACCGGGTCTGGTATGTTGCCGATGGGTTGTGGGCCTTGCCAGTTGTAGTTGTACGGCCCCTGTCCGCCAATCGTGGTCGTGTTGATGGAGCCATTGGTTTGCCCAGCGCACTTGATGTTGGTCACTACGCCCGTCATGTTGAGGGTAGATTCCGTGACGAGCAAGGCTCCCATCCCCGGCCCAGCACACCCTCGACCATCGATCACGCTGGTGATCTGATACAAACCTACCTGATTGATCATCAAAGCGTAAGGGTCATCGGTAATGTCCGCAATGGGCGTTTGAGGGTCCCCATTGAGGTTGTATTCTACGGTGAATGGCCCCACCCCGTTGAAGTTAATCATGATCGTACCCGGTTGCCCTGGGCATAGTTGCGGCGCAGGTGGCAGCAGTTGGGCGTTCGGTGGGGAGTTTACGATGATGCGGCCAGTAGCAACGGCGGTTTTGCCGCACTTGTCGGTGATGGTGACTTTGTAGTTGGTCGAGACGGCCACGAAGGGCGAGATACTCTCCGAGGTACTGCCGTTACTCCACAGGTAGGTGTAATCGGGAGCACCGTCAAGGCCAGCGGCCGTGAGTACGCCCACGCCGGAGCCGCAGATTTCCACTGTGTCGGCTACGACTTTCACCGGGATCAAATCCTTGATGGTCAGCGTAATCAGCGGATTCAGGCAAGAACATGGGTTGGTGAGTTTGATGATGATGGTCTCGTTGCCCTCCAGTATCTGGTCGGTGAAAATATTGACCGTCAGTTCCAGTTTGTCTTGCCCAGCAGGGATGACAACTGTAGATGGGATGGGGGAATAGTCCACCCCAGGGGTGGCGGTTCCAGATACTGTGAACTGCACTGGTAGCGGGACGTTGAGGTTGCTGGCGATCCGGTCGAAGATGAGTTTCACGGTGCCGCAGCCTTCGTACACCTCGTCTTCGTCAATGTCTCCGTTCACCTCCCATGTCACCGAGGCGTTGCCGCCTGCGTCGAACGAGCCTGCTTTCAGGAACACTGCTGAATCAAAAATGCCATCGCCTACATCGCCAATTTTGAGTTGAATGTGGTAAGTCTGGCAGGGCTGTACAGGTGCGAGAGCTACGAAGCGGCGGGTGTAGCCGTCGAATTGCACCTCGTTGACCCCTGCCCCGAAAGAGGGCGGTATGGTGCCGCAGTTGTTGCCGCCTGGCCCTGTGTTGTGAACGTAAAAACCTGAGTTGGTCAAGTGGTTCACGTTATTGATGGATACCGGGCCTAAGCCACCCGGCAGCACAGCAATGTTCTGGTTGCCCGCAAAACCGGGGCCTGAGATGAAGAAGCCGAACACGTCGTTGAACTGGGTGTTGACGTACTCGCAGTATTCCTCCGAGCCAAAAACATACTCAAAAGTAAGCGGTGTCTGGGTGGGCGTAAAATCGAATTCGATTTTCGCCATGTCGAAAATTGCGCCACCGTTGGCGAGTTGGCTCAAATCCGGGTCGCCAGTACCGTTGCCATATCCCGCACTGGCATTGTCCTGATCGTTGGGGCCAGGGCATACGTTGATGTCGCCCGTAGCCATCACCATACCAGTGCCGATACCGATGTTGGTGAAGCCGTTGCTGAAAGTGCCGATCTGTCCACCTTGCCCAGAATACGTCACACCGACCACATCGAAGCAATTGCCACCGATCATCACATCCTTGATGAGTTCCTCTGCCGATGCACCGCTCTGTACTTCCAGTACCGCGATATCTTTGAGGAACTCCTTCATTTTTTTCTTTTTGCAAGTCTGGCACAACAACGAGATGTAGTGCCGGGGAGGGTCAGCGGGATTCACGGCGCAGGGGTATTCGAGCCGAAATACAGCCGATTGCCCGATGGCAATGAAACTCAGTTCGTGTAACGCTTCATCATAGCCTAACACTTGCAGGTTGGGATCGGAAGACGACACGCTGGGGCGGCAAGTACCCAATGCCAAATCGCCGCCAGGCACCACCAGTGTGTAGGTCTGGGTAGGCAAGAGGTTTTCGAAGCGCAGCAGTTGTACATCGTCAAAAGCGGCTACGACGTGCCTCTGTTGCTTGCCATCGAGTACCATCGTGATGGGGCTGGTGATCTGAATGTTCTCTGGCAGCACGAGAGGCGGTTGGACCTGAGCCTTCAGCGTGGAGCTGAGGAGCAGAATCGAGCAGAATGCGGCAAATGTGTGTGTGTGAGTAGAGTTTGTGCGCATACTTACGAAGGACTAGTTTTGTTAAAAAATCAGGTTGACGGATGTTGCGGATTAAAAAAATGGAGAGTCACCCACTTCCTAAAATGCTGCTTAGCGCAGCCCGCCGACATGGGCGGATGGTACGAGATACAAAATAGGATATGCGTGAGGGAGGAGGATTAATATGGCGAAATGAGGATGTTCAGTGCTCATGCCAAGTTTTTCAGGGGAGCATCCAATCCGCAAAACCCTGAAAAGGTGCGCAATGATACGAAAAAATTAAGTCTGCCTGAATCAAGATTTGCTAAAATAAAGTATTTAGACAAACGGCGTTTTGAATGCGCGAAGAAGGCTGGCCCCCAACAATTGCTTGGATTATATTTGGAGTGGCCTGATGTAAACAACCCATCTTTCACTGCCGCAGGGGCAAAAAAACAGGCCCCCCAAGTGAATGGAGAGCCTGCGTATTCGGTCAAAGCCGTGCAATGGCAACCCTCCTTCGCACTTCGTGCTATGGCGGGTAAAAATGATGAAATGGCAACCGTCTACTTCGACCGCAGCCGTATCACTGGGCAGATCATTTCCTCCAAACTGATGCCGCCGTGCTGGAAAGTGTTGCGGTAGTAGTTGTTGAAGTGGTTGTAGTTGTTCGGGTACAGGAAAAAATTATCCTCCTTCGCAAAGATGAACGTGCTGCTGATGTTCGGGCGAGGCAAGCCAGCCTGTTTGGGGTCTTTCACCGCCAGCACATCGCGGGCTTCGTACTGAAGGTTGCGCCCCACCTTATACCGCAGGTTGCTGGTCGTTTCGCGGTCGCCCACCACCTTCGAGGGGCTTTGCACCCGGATGGTGCCGTGATCGGTGAGCACGAACAGCTGCACCTCGCGGCCCTCCAATTTGCGGAGCGCCGACCACAGCGGGCTGTGCAGAAACCACGAGCGCGTCAGCGAGCGGTACGCGCTCTCGTCGCCAGCCAGCTCCTTCAGCACCTCCATCTCTGTGCGGGCGTGCGAGAGCATGTCGATGAAGTTGTACACGATCACCGACAGGTCGTTGTTCATGCAGTTCAGGATGTTGTCGTTGAGTTCCTTGCCGTGGTTCACGTTGGTCACCTTCGTGTAGTCCCACTTGATGCCCTTGCGGAACACCCGCTCGATGTGTTTTTCCAAAAAGAAATCCTCGAACAGGTTCTTGCCGCCTTCGTCCGTGTCGTTTTTCCACTTGTCTGGAAAAGCCTTCTCGATCTCGTCGGGCATCATGCCCGCAAAAATGGCGTTGCGGCTGTACTGTGTGGCAGTGGGCAGGATGCTGAAAAAGTAACTCTCGTGCTCCGTCTTAAACTGCTCGTTCATAAACGGTTCGATGGTTTTCCACTGGTCGTAGCGGAGGTTGTCGAGCAGCAGCACGATGGTCGGCACACCCTTGCCGACGTGCGGGAAGACGTGTTTGCGCAGCAGCGAGTGCGACATCACGGGGCCGGTCTCCTTGTTTTTGTCCACCCAGTCGAAGTAGTTTTTCACCACAAACTTGGAGAACTCTGTGTTGGCCTGCTGCTTCTGCTGCGCCAAGATGTCGGTCACTCCGGTCGCCTCGTTCGCGTCCACCTTCAGTTCCCAGCTGATGATCTTCTTGTACGCATCCACCCACTCTGTATGGTCGAGGCTGCCAGTGATCTGCATAAAAATCTGCCGAAACTCCTGCTGGTAGTCCATCGCCGTCTTCTCGCTCACGAGGCGCTTGTTGTCCATCAACTTCTTGAGCGTCAGCAGTATCTGGTTGGGATGTACGGGCTTGATCAGGTAGTCGGAAATCTGCGAGCCGATGGCTTCCTCCATGACGTGCTCCGCCTCGTTCTTGGTGATCATCACCACAGGCACAGCGGGGTTGCGCTCCTTGATGCGCGGCAACACCTCCAGCCCCGTGAGGCCCGGCATGCTCTCGTCCAGAAACACCACGTCGATGTCGTCGGCTTCTTCGTTGTAAATTTCCACCGCGTCGTGGCCGTTGGTAGCCGTTATCACGTCGAAGCCTTTGCTTTTCAGGAAAATGAGGTGGGGCTTGAGGAGGTCAATCTCGTCGTCGGCCCAGAGTATTTTTGCCATAGCAGCGATGTAAGCCTTCGTTTTGGGGCGGCGGCACTGGGCGGCGTGTTTTTTTTAGAATAAACACGCCGCCCAGTACCGCCGCCAGCCCAAAACGAAGGCGGTGTTTTTGAACGTGAACTGGATTTTTGAAAAAATGTGCGGCGAAGGTAGGCAAGCCAGAAACGCTCGCGCCAAGTGTGCTGCCAAACGCCAGAAGTTTTCGGCATGGTATGCGGCAAAAATGTCAGAAGGGCAAAACGCCAGCCTTTGCCCCCGCCGCTTTGGATGCCAGAAATTGCGCAGCCGTTTCCCGCACCGTCTCCTCCACCGAGCGGTAAGCGAAGCCTGGCAAAGTGAGAGATTTCTGGTTGGCGTAGCGGAACTGCGACACGCTGCTGCGAGCGCTTTCTTTGGTCACGATGGGCGGCAGGCCCAGCAGTTTTTCTTTCAGCCACTCCACGCGCCAAGCCACCTCGCTGAGCCAGGGAGCCACCCGGATGCTGGGCGGTTTTTTGCCCAAATCCTGCGCCACGAGTTGGAAAAAGTCGCGGTAAACCATGTTCTCCGCATTCAGGATAAAGCGTTCCCCGGCCACGTCGCCCTCCAGCAGCAGGAGCACGAACTGCGCCACGTCGCGCACATCCACAAAGCCCGAGCAGCCAGTGGGCCAAAACGGCAGCCCCGCATCCACTTGTTGGAAAAAACGCGCTGAGCCAGTGTCCCAAAAGCCGCTGCCCAGCACGATGGCCGGGTTCACGATGGCCGTAGGCAGCCCCTCGAAGTGGCCGCGCCAAGCCTCCTGCTCGCTCATGTACTTGCTGATGGCGTAGTAAGTGTTGCTTTTGCTCGCCGCCCATTTCGACTGCTCGTCCAATTCGGGCCGCTATTTGGTGCGGCCCAGTGCGGCGATGCTGCTCACATGGACGAGTTTTTTTACCCCAAAATCCAGCGCGAGGTTCACCACATTGGCCGTACCCTCCACGTTCACCTGCATCATGCGCCGCCGGTCGCGGGGATGAAACGATACCATTGCAGCGCAATGGCACACGTGCGTCACGCCCTCGAAGGCATCTTCCAGCGTGCCCACGTCGGTCACGTCGGCCTCGGCCCATTCCACCTGCGCGGCCACATCAAGCACCAAGTCCATCGGGCTGGCGGCGCGGCGCAGGGCGCGTACCCGCCACCCTTCGCGCACCAGCAACCGCAGCAGGTAGGAGCCTACGAATCCAGTGCCGCCGGTGATGAGCACTTTTGCGTC
Organism: Saprospiraceae bacterium; assembly: GCA_043718855.1. Taxonomy (GTDB): domain Bacteria; phylum Bacteroidota; class Bacteroidia; order Chitinophagales; family Saprospiraceae; genus M3007. The sequence continues at coordinate 11,790 of JAYSUY010000102.1, forward strand.
ATTGCGTTGTTCGTCATTCGTCATTGCGTCATTTGTCATTTTTACCCGCCGTAGCCATAGCGAAGGAGGCCGTTCATTTTTACCCGCCGTAGTCTCCATAGGCGAGAGCGAGGGAGGGGTATGCTCATTATCAAATCACCTCATTGCCCCATTATCAAATTATTTTTTCAGGCTGAGCGTGTATTCGGCGACCGCCTTGATTTCTCCGGGCGACAGGATGGCCCCAAACGGGGTCATCAGTTTTTTGCCCTCGGTGATGATCGTCACCCTTTCGTCAAAATTGAGGGTGCTGGCCCGAAGGTCTTTGGCACCGTTTAGGCCCAAAGCGCCGTCAGAGCCGTGACAGGTGGTGCAATTTTTGCGGAAAACCGCTGCCCCGTCGGGCGCGTAGCGAGCAGCGCCGCTGCGCTGCGCTGCCTCCGATACTTGGCGAGCAATTTTCTCTTCTGCTGATTCACAGGCTATTGCAAAAACAAGTAAAAAAAAAGTGACAGATTTGGAGTAGGTTCTTTTTAGAATCATGGCAAAGCAAGATGGCTTAAGATTTGCCCAGTAAACTGTGCATTCAGCCTATTGTTTAAAATACAAAATGAAACTTGTGTACGGCCGCCAAAATCAAAACTTTGTAGAAGGCTGGCCCTAAATATTTGGAACATCACTCCAACAAAAAAATCGGTGTATTTTTGCACCTAATTTAAAATTCATGGGCTGCGCCCTTTTTCAAGTTTTGAATATCCATCAATTGTTTATAGTGTTTGTTTTTTGTTTTGTCCCTGTCAAGTAGGAATATTCTGACAGGGTTTTTTTTGCTTCAAGAGCCACCGCAGGATGGCTTTTTTGTTTTCTGGCACAACTTTGGACATTTCAAACCCACTTCATACAATAGAAATGGGTTTATTAAAAAGCCCGAGACGTAACGTCTCGGGCTTTTTTTTTCACAAATCAGTATCTCTCGCAGGGATCGGTGAAAGACAAACAAGGCAAAGTGTCAATTCAAATCGTTGTTATTCAGCGGGTTGAATTGTTCTTCGTTTATATCTCATCGTTCGCTCAATACCCCTTGTTCTGCGCAATCTTCCCGCTCGTTAGGTCTACCTCCGTCTGCGGGATGGGCAGCAACTCATGCTTGCCCGGAGTAAAACTGGTTTTTCCCGCAGCCGCCATAGCCTCGGCAGCACGGCCCCAGCGCACCAAATCAAACCAGCGGTGCTGCTCCATCGCCAGTTCCACCCGCCGCTCTTTGTAAATCAGTTCGCGCAACTGGCCCTGGTCGGTGATGGTGATGTCTTTAAGAATGAACGGATTGCCGCCCCGCGCCCGTTGGCGCACCTGATTGAGCAGGGGTAGGGCTTCGGCGGATTTGCTCAACTCGTTTTTGGCTTCGGCGGCCAGCAGCAGCACATCGGCGTAGCGGAGTATGCGGATGTTGCCCGGCCCGTTGTCCTGCAAGCCAGAGTGGGCTGGCACCCATGCCTTCTGGTTGAAACGGGCATTGATGATCTCTGAATTCTTCTGGATCTGCCCAGTGCCGTCTGGCAAGGTTTCTAATTCATAAAAAATGGTGGCTTGGCGCCGAGGGTCGTTGGCTGTCTCGTAAGCCGCCACAAGCGCATCCGAAGGCCGATTAAATCCCCAGCCGAGATTGGGGTTGCCGCGCACGCCCTGCACCATGTTGTAGGGCGAAGAGCCGGGGCCGGCGGCCTGTTGGGTTTTTATCAGTGCCACTGCCTGGAACTCGAACACGGACTCTGCGCCGTTCTCGCCGATGGGCAGGAAGTTGTCGGCATATTTGGGCAGCAGGCTGTACTTGCTGGAGTTGATGATGTCCATGCACTGTGCCTCGGCGTTGGCCCAGTCTTTTTTCAGCATGTAAAGTTTGGCCAGCAAGCCTCGCGCTGCGCTCTTGCTGGCGCGGCCTTTGTCGGCAGGCGCGTAGGCATCACGTTCGGGCAGTGCGGCCACTGCCTCCTTCAGGTCTGCCTCGATTTGGGCGTAGATTTCTGAGCGGGGGTTGCGGGTCTGGGCATAGTACTCGTCATTTTGCAAAGTCTTGGTAATCAGCGGCAAATCACCAAACCACTGCACCAGCAGCATATAACTGTGCGCCCTCAGGAGTTTGCACTCGCCCACCAATCGGTCGCGCAGGGCAGCGTCCATATCCACCTTCGGGATGTTCTCGATGGCGACATTGGCGCGGGCAATGGCGCGGTAGTAGCCCTTGTACACCGGCGCGACGAAGGGGTTGGTGGCATCCATCGTGAAGTTGTCGAGGTCGCTGATCAGCGGCGCGTCGTTGGGCGTGGAGCCTTTGTCTGCGTCGTCGCTCAGCACATCGGTGCAGGCGATGTAGGGCAGCGCGATGCAGTCAAAGGCCCTGAACTGCTCGTACACTGCGTTGGTACCTTGCTCAGCTTGTGCGGCAGTTTTAAAGAATTCTTCAAACGTCAGTTCGCCAGGCGGCTTCCGGTCGAGGAAGTCTTTTTGGCAACTGGTGGCAGAGAGCAGCAGCGTGGCTGCTGCAAGGAAAAATTTGAATGAAGTGTTCATGCGCTTGTTTATTTTAAAAGTTTGATGGTCAGTTTGGTGCGTAACATTTGCTACGCAAACACCTACGTTGAAACCTTGGTTTAGGTTGTCAGAGAGTGCATCAGAACGTCACGTCCAGCCCGAATAACATGGTTTTCGCCATCGGGTAGTTCAGGTAATCCACCCCAGCCTCAAACACCCGACCATTGGGAAATTCGGGCGTGAAGCCAGAGTATGCCTGCTTGGTCCACAAATTGGTGCCGCTGGCGTAGAGCCGTGCGCGGCTCATGCCAACACTCGATAGCCAGCGTCGGGGCAGCGAATAGCCTACTACCACACTCCTGAGTCGGAAAAACGCGCCATCTTCTACCAAAAAATCGGACATCCGGTAGTTGTGGCCGCCGTTGGTGACGCGCGGCACCGAGTTGCTGGTTCCTTCCCCCGTCCATCGGTTGTCGTACCAGAGCGTTTCCCAGTTGGGGGTATCGAATCGGGCGACGGCTTTGGCATTTACTACGCGGTTGCCTTTTACCCCAAAAAAATCGGCAGCCACATCGAAGCCGAAGGCTTCTGCACCTGCGGAAAAACCGTAGGTCAGTGTCGGAATCGGGCTGCCAAGGGTGGTGCGGTCAGCACCGTCCAGTTTGCCATCGCCATTGAGGTCGGCGAAGCGGAAGTCGCCAGGTTTTTCAGCACCAAATTTGGGCAGTGTGGCGACTTGTTCGGCATTCTGGAAAACGCCTGCTACTTGGTAGCCGTAGAATGTGCCGATGGGCTGCCCAATCACCGTGCGCGTTGCAAAGTCGCCCTGCGCCGTGCGGCCATCGAATATCTCAGACCGGCCTTCATTGAGTTTCAATACCTCGTTTTTGACTGGCGAGGCGATGATGTTGAGGTTGTACGTCACTTTTCCGCGTGTTTCGCGCCATTGCAGGGTGAAATCCCAGCCCGTGTTCTGCACCTCGGCGGCATTCACGAAGGGGTTGCTGCCAGAGCCAACGTAGTCGGGTATGGGCAGGTCGCCCAAAATATCGAAGGTGAAACGGCGGTACCAGTCGGCCTCAAAAGTCAGGCGGCCGTTGAGCACGGCAATTTCCACGCCCACGTCGGTCTGGCGGGTGGTTTCCCAGCGCACATCGGCATTGGCGTAGTTGACGAGCGTGGCCCCCTGCTGTACGGTGTCGCCAAAGGCGCTGTACAGCTCGTCGGTAATGATGCCCAGCGAGGGGTAAGTCTGGATTTTGTCGTTGCCGGTAATGCCCCACGAGGCGCGAAGTTTGAGGCGATCAAAAACTTTTTGGTTCCGCATGAACGGCTCTTGCGCCACGTTCCAACCTGCGGCGACGGAGGGGAAATAGCCCCAGCGGTTGTCTTTCGAGAAGCGCGACGAACCGTCGGCCCGCAGGGAAGCGGTGAGCAGGTAGCGGTCAAAAAACGTGGCGTTGACGCGACTGAGGTAACTTGTCATCGCCCATTCGCTGCGCACTTCGCCGTTGGGTTGGAGGGTTTCATTGATGGTGTTGCGCTTTTTGTAGGTGTACTCTTGCGCCGACTGGCCCACGAGCGCGTTGAGCCGGATGTCGTCGTTGCGCCAAGATTTGTCATAGTTGAGCGTATTTTCCCACAGCCAAGTGCGCTCGCGGGTGGTGTCGCGGGCAGTGCGCTCTAGGTTGTTGAGTTGCGAAGTGGTCACCATGAACACTGGCTCGAAGGAGCGGAAGCGCTCGTCGCGGCGGTCAAAGCCGTAGTTGGTTTTGAAGGTGAAATTTTTAAAAAACGTCCAACTGGCGTATGCCGTACCGACGAGGCGATTGACACGAGTACCCTGATCATTTTTGTAAAATAAGTCAGCCGCTGGGTTGCCAATGGACTGCCCGAATTTAGTGGGATCGGAGAATTTGCCCGCGGTGTCTCGCTCGGCATACACCGGCGGCATCCGGTATGCACCACCGATGACACCGCCGCCCACGCTCTTGCGCCGCTCGTTGGAGTAGGCGAGGTTGGTACCGACTTTGAGGTTTTTCAGCACTGCATATTCGCCGTTGAACCGCCCCGTATAGCGCTCAAAACCAGTCGCTTCCAGGATGCCCTGTTGGTTGAAGTAATTGCCCGACAGGTTGTAGTTCAGTTTGCGCCACACACCGTTGGCCCCCAGTTGCAGGTTGGCGATGGGCGCGTCGCGGTAAATCACATCTTGCCAATCGGTGCCTGCGCCCAGCCGTGAGGGATCGGGGAAGGTGTTGTTGTTGCCTTGCAGTTCGTTGTACATCTGCGCAAACTGGGAAGCGTTGGCCATCGAAAGTTTCTTCGCAATCTGCTGATTTCCATAGTACGAACCCAGCGAGATCACTGCCTTTCGCCCCACTGTGCCGCGTTTGGTGGTGATGATGATGACCCCGTTGGCCCCCCGGTTGCCGTAAATGGCGGTGGCCGAAGCGTCCTTCAGCACCTCAATACTCGCCACGTCTTGCGGGTTGACGAACGAAGCGTCGTCGAGCAGCATCCCGTCCACGACGTAGAGCGGGCTGGCGTTGTTGAGCGTGCCCGTGCCGCGTATGCGGATAGTGGCACCCCGGCCCGGCTCGCCACTGGCGGGGCTGACGTACACGCCCGCGATTTTGCCCTGCAAGGCCTGCTCCACCGAGGCCGTTGGGATGCGCTCAATTTCTTTGGCTTTCAGGGTGCCAACTGCGCCCGTGAGGTCGCTCTTGCGCTGGGTGCCGTAGCCTACCACGACGACTTCGTTGAGCAGGCCATCGTCTTGTTTGAGTAAAACGTCCACCCGCGAGCGACCCGCAAGCGACACTTCCTGCGAGGTGTAGCCGGTGTAATCTATCACCAGCACGGCGTTTAGGCTGGCTACACGGAGGGCGAAATTGCCGTCCAAGTCGGTGCTGATGCCGTTGGTGGTGCCTTTTTCTTTCACCGTTGCGCCGATGATGGCGCTGCCGTCGGTGGGGTCGGTGACGCGGCCCGTGATGGGGGTTTGGGCCACCGCCGCTACCGCGAGGAGGAGGAGGAGGAGGAGGAGGAGGGTGAAATGTTGCTTCATACTGCTTGAGTTTGTGTTTTTTACGAAAATATGCTGTAAGCCGGAAAGGTTTTTCGGCACCTATACCATACCGGAAAATCTTTCCGGCCTACAATTTCACCCGAATCCGCTTCACCTCCTGTGAACTTCCTCCCACCATGATCTCGTACTCCCCCGGCTCCACTCCGAACGTCATGTTTTTTCGGTAAAAACTCAGGTCGCGCTCCGTTAGCACAAATTTCACCTCCCGCGACTCGCCGGGCTGGAGCATGATTTTCTGGAAACCCTTTAACTCCTTCACCGGGCGCGTCACCGAGCCGATGAGGTCGCGGACGTAGAGTTGCGCGACTTCTTCACCAGCCGTTTTTCCCGTGTTCGTCACCGTGGCAGTCACGGTCAACACAGCCATACGCGAGTCAGGCGGTGACTTTGAGTCACCGCCTGACTTTGCCGTGCCACCTCCACCTGACTTTGCTTCCACCTTCGGCTCGCTGTACCCAAACGTGGTGTAACTCAGCCCAAACCCGAACGCCCACTGCGGCGAGTTGGGCTGGTCAATGTACTTGCTCGTCCACTTCGAGTCGGGGTTGTAAGGGCGGCCCGTGCTACGTTCGTTGTAAAAAATCGGCACCTGCCCGACCGTACGCGGGAAGGTCATCGGCAGTTTGCCCGAAGGATTGTAGGCACCGAACAGTACGTCGGCGATGGCGTTGCCGGCCTCCGTGCCGAGCCACCAAGTTTCGAGGATAGCGGTGGCATTTTCGGCGATGCGGGGAATAGCGAGCGGTCTGCCGTTCATCAGCACGACCACGACGGGCTTGCCCGTTTTGCAAAGTTCGAGTACCAAATCTTCCTGCACACCGGGCAGCCCGATTTCGGCGCGGGCAGCGGCTTCGCCGCTCATCATCGCGCCTTCACCTACGGCAATCACCACTACATCAGCGTTTTGTGCGGCTTTCAGGGCTTCGGCGAAGCCGGACTTATCGGTGCCTTCGATGTCGCAGCCCTTGGCGTAAAGCACCTCGCCGCCGCTGAAGCCTTCGCGCAGGCTCACGCAGTCGTTCGTGTTGCCCGCCCCGTTCCAGTTGCCCACCAGTTCGGTTTTGTTGTCGGCCAACGGGCCGATGAGGGCAATTTTTTGGCCTTTTTTGAGGGGTAAAGCCTGCTTGTCGTTTTTCAGCAACACAATGGATTTGCGGGCCACGTCGCGGGCGGCGGCGCGGTGGGCAGGGCTGAGCAGGGTGGCTTTTTCGCGCTCGGCGTTGCAGTATTTGTAAGGGTCTTCAAAAAGGCCCAACTCAAATTTTAATCTCAGAACCCGGCGCACAGCCTCGTCGATTTGTTTCTGCGTCACCTTGCCTTCTTGCACCGATTTTTTCAGAAAACGCTGGTACACCGCTCCCTGCATATCCATGTCCACCCCGGCGTTGAGGGCCAGTTCCCCCGCGGCTTTGTCGTCGGCCACTACACCGTGATTCACCATCTCATTGATGCTTGTGTAGTCGGTCACGACGAAGCCCTGAAAGCCCCATTCCTTGCGCAACACCTTGTCTAAGAGAAATTTATTTCCCGAAGCCGGTACGCCGTCGTAGTCGTTGAAGGAGGTCATCACGGTGGCAGCACCTGCCCGCACGGCGGCTTCGTAGGGGGGCAGGTAGTACTCGCGGAAGTAGCGTTCGCTCATATCCACCGTGTTGTAGTCGCGCCCGGCGATGGGTGCGCCGTAGCCTGCGAAGTGCTTCACGCAGGCGAGCATGGCATCAGGGTCGCCCAGTTTTTTGCCCTGAATGCCGTGTACGCGGGCCTCGGCGATGCGGCAGCCGAGCCAAGTGTCCTCGCCTGCGCCCTCCATCACGCGGCCCCAGCGCGGGTCGCGGGTGATGTCTACCATCGGGGCAAAAGTCCAGTTCAGACCGGCAGCGCTGGCCTCGGCGCTGGCTACACGGGCGGATTTTTCGATGGCCTCCAAATCCCAACTGGCGGCCTCGCCGAGCGGGATGGGGAAGATGGTTTTGTAGCCGTGAATCACGTCGAAGCCGAACAGCAGGGGGATTTTCAGGCGGGTTTCTTCGACAGCCACTTTTTGCAGTTCACGCACGAACACTGTGGTGTGGCTGTTGAACAAATTGCCGCAAGCACCGCTTCGGATGTCGTTTTTGTAGCCCTCGCGGATGGTCGGCCCGGTGGCTCCCCAGTCGGTAGTGTAGAGCGTAAGTTGGCCGATTTTTTCGTCCAAAGTCATCTTGGCGAGCAGCGTACTGACGCGGGTTTCGATGCCCGGAGAGGGGCGGTAGTTTTGGGCTTGGGCGGAGGTGAGGGCCGCTGCCGCGAGGAGCAAAATGAAGAACAGGATGTGTTTTTTCATGGTGTAAATTGAATCTCACACAACGCCACGACTACACAACGGCTTGATTATCATCATGGTAAAACGTAGTGCCGTCGTGGCGTTGTGTGAAATGAGTACAGTGTGCTTAGTTTTTGTTTTTTTCCATAAAACTGCGCAGTCCGTTCATCGCCGTTGTACGCACTTTGCTGCGCAAAAAGCCGCTCCAACCCAACAACAGGCCCGGCGCACCGAGGGCTTGTCGGCTCCATCGCCAAAAGTTGAACTGGTCGCGGTGGCGGTAGATCAGCCCGTCCTTGAACTCGAACTCG
>JAYSUY010001011.1:0-2922 GCA_043718855.1 Saprospiraceae bacterium
TGCTGGCCCTTCGCGTCACGAATTTCACGATGCATTTTCCGGCAAGTCGTGTTTTCTGATTTCCGTTTTTTCTTTCACCGACAAATCCGTTTCGGAACATGAAATTTTTTCAACTCCGCGTACTTTTCACGATCATTTGGTTTGCGTCAATATCTTTGCCCGTCGCTCTGGCGCAGGGTAACGGCGATTTTATGCGGGAGACAGGCAAGATCAACGTCGTCGTAGGCGTGATTGTGCTCATCTTCCTCGGCATCGTCTGGTACTTGGTGCGCTTGGATCGAAAACTAACCAGTTTAGAGCACCAACTCAACAACGACGACAAAAATGAGTGGACAAATTAGTTTTTTCAAAAGCGTAGAGAACTACGTGGACAAAGCCGCCGCCTTCACTGACATCCCGAAGGGCCTGGTCGAGCAAATTAAAGCCTGCAACCTCGTGCTCCAAATCCGGTTCCCGGTGCGTGTGGGCAATGATTATCAGGTGATCGAAGCCTACCGTGTGCAGCACAGCCACCACAGGCTGCCCACCAAAGGCGGTATCCGTTACGCCGAAAGTGTAGACCAAGACGAAGTGATGGCACTCGCTGCCCTCATGTCGTATAAGTGTGCACTCGTGGACGTGCCGTTCGGCGGCGCGAAGGGCGGCATCAAGATCAACCCCGCCAATTTCACGGTCGAGCAACTTCAGAGCATCACCCGCCGCTACACCACTGAGTTGGTGAAGAAAAACTTCATCGGGCCGGGCATTGATGTGCCTGCTCCCGACTACGGCACTGGCCCCCGCGAAATGGCGTGGATCATGGACACCTACCAAGTGCTGCGACACGGGGAGATCGACTCCATCGCTTGCGTGACCGGCAAACCCGTGACGCAGAACGGCATCCGGGGACGCGCCGAAGCCACCGGTCGTGGCGTGTTTTACGGCCTCCGCGAAGCCATGACCCACGAGGAGGATATGCGCAAAGTTGGACTAACGAAGGGTATCGCCGGCAAAACGATGGTAGTGCAGGGCCTCGGCAACGTGGGCAGCAACACCGCGCTCATCAGCCAGCAAGAAGGTGACGTGAAAATCATCGGCATCGCCGAGCGCGAAGGCTCGATCTACTCTGCCAACGGGATTGATGTGGAAAAACTGCTGGCTTTCCGCAAAGAAACCGGCTCCATAATCGGTTTTCCAGGCACAGAACACATCGGCTCGCCGCTCGCTGCGCTCGAATTGGAGTGCGATATCTTGGTGCCAGCCGCGCTGGAAAACCAGATCACGCCGGAAAACGCGCCCCGCATCAAAGCAAAAATCATCGCTGAAGCCGCCAACGGCCCCATCACGGCTGCTGCCGACCCGATCCTGATCGAGAAGGGCATCATGGTGTTGCCGGACTTTTTTATCAACGCAGGCGGCGTGACGGTGTCTTACTTCGAGTGGCTCAAAAACCTCTCTCACCACCGCTTTGGCCGTTTGGAAAACCGCTTTCAGCACAATGCCTTCGAAGGCATTATGAACAAGGTGGAGGAAATGACGGGCAAAACCATTAACCAACGCGAACGCGACTTCCTGACGCGCGGCGGCACGGAGGTCGAACTGGTGAACTCTGGCTTGGAGGATACGATGATCACAGCGTACAACCAGATCAGGGAGACGTTCAAGCAACACCCTGATGTGTCGGATGTGCGCACCGCCGCCTTCGTCTGCTCACTGAAGAAAATCGCCGGGGACTACATCTCGATGGGCATTTTCCCATAAACTGTCGTGTTGGCAGTTTTGCCCATTGACTGAGCAAAAAAGGGGTTGGCTTCCGCATGGAAGCCAACCCCTTTTGCTTGTCCCGCAGGTCAGGTAAACGCGTTTGTGCGGATTTGCACAGCCATACCGACCAATGGGAAAGTTTTGTTTGGCCAGTTTCAATCAAAAACCCACACACACAACTTCGAGGCCTGAAATGACGCACGCCCTACATTCTTAACAAATATTTATTGGCAAAACTGAACAACCTGCTCAATCCCAGCGTTTTTAGAATGCTCTAAAAGGACAAAAACGCTTTATTAACAAAACTTACGGAGGTTTTCCAGGCAATGAGTTGCTCATAATTTTTTCTTGCCCTACCTTTGAGGAAATTTTCCGAGTCAGAATAAAATTCGTCACCGACGCACATCATGTCAGAAAAACTAGACAAAATCGATCTCAAGATCCTCAAGATCCTCCAAGAGAACAGCAAAATCACCAACCTCGACTTGTCGAAAAAAATCGGCCTGTCACCCGCTCCCACGTTGGAGCGCGTGAAGAAGTTGGAGCAGAGCGAAATCATCCTGAGTTATCACGCGCAAGTGAATCCACAGCAGATGGGCCTGAACGTGAAGACGTTTGTACTGGTGTCGCTGGCTTGGAAAAAGGAGAATGCGCTCAATAATTTCTTGGAGAAAATCGCCAAGATCGACGAAGTGTCTGAGTGCTACATCATCACGGGCGAGGCTGATTTCCTCATGAAAATCGTGTGCAAGGACATCCCAACCTACGAGCAACTGTTGTTCAAAACCATCAGCCAGATCGAAGAAATCGAGCGGCTGAAAACCTTGATGACACTCTCGACAGTGAAGGACTCCAAAATCCTGCCTTTCAACTACGACGAGAAATAAATCTCGCGTTGATAAGTACCACGCAAAAATGTCTCGCAAAGACGCAAAGACGCAAAGTTTTGAATCTGAATACTTTGCGCCTCTGCGATATAATCTAAACTAATTTTAGCGAGCCACTTACCTAAAGAAAAAGCCGCTGAGTTTTGAGGAAGCCTCCTCGTGCTCAGCGGCTTTTTCTTTGAGGCTACCCCAAAAAATCACTCCTCGTATTTTCTGAACACTTGCCACCCCGCCAGACAAAACCCTGCGGCTGCCAATGCAGTCAGTTGTACTCCAAGCGGGTTCTCAGTGC
>JAYSUY010001012.1:0-8133 GCA_043718855.1 Saprospiraceae bacterium
TTCCACCCATCACCAACCTCACTGCGCCCCTTTCAAATAATCCTCTACCATTCGCTTGTAAAATGGCTTCAGCGCGGGGCTGACGGTGCGGAACTGATCGACTTCGGCGCGGCGTTTTTTCAGGTATTCTTCCAGCGCTGGCGGCATTTTGGCGGGCTGCTGCTGAGCCGCTTGGGCTTGGCGCTGATCGTCTTGCTCACGCTCGCGCTCGGCTTTTTCGTGTTCCAGCAGACGGGTCATAATCTGCTCTTGGCGTTTCATCATCTCGTTGGTGAGCCGCTTGTTCACGAGATCGATTTCGACCTTGTTCATCTCATCTTGCAATTGATCCAGTGCGGGGTCGCCCTTGCCCTGCTCCTGCAACTCCTTCTGTTTCTGCCGCATAGCGTTGCGGAGAGCGGCCTGTTTGGCAGCAAGTTGGGAAAACTCCTTACTGCTGCCGGGTGCGCCACCCTGTGCGCCGCCCGAATTTTTGCCCTTCTCCATGCGCTCCTTCATCTCCTTCATCATCTTGCCCACATCCTCTTGCCCCTTGCTCATTTTATCTTTCGGCTCCCCATCACCCTTACTTTTCCCTTTGCCCTTGCCTTTGCCTTTGCCGGGTTTTTGACAGGCTTGGTCGCCGGGCATACCGTCGGCCATTTGCTGCTGCATTTGCTCCATGCTCTCGGCTAACATCAGGGCGAGATCGTTGAGGTTTTTCATGGTACGCTGCTGCTCCTCGTTGGCGATGTTCACTTGGCGGTCTTCAAGTTCATCGAGGCTGCGTTTCATGCTGGCCTTGATGTCGGTCACTTTCTCGTTGATGACGCTCTCGATGTTGAAATTGCGGCTGGCGAGGGCTTGCAGGCTGTCTTCGACCAAGCGGAAATCATCCTTGATTTTGAACTGCTGCTGGCCCAACTCGACATAACGCGGGGTATTGATGGTGGTTTTTTCCACCTCTTTCATGGTCTGCTCCTGTGCGAACGAGAGGCCCACCAAGTTTTCCAGCAGTTGGCGGATGGTCTTGATGTCTTCCTCGGCTTGCTCCTTATCTCCACCTGCTTTTTTCTCTTTCTTCTTGTTCGCCATGTTTTTCATCTTGTTGGCGGCTGACTTCTGCTTTTTGCTGGCGCCCTTTTTCTGCTTCTTGTCCAAGTCCTGCTTCGCGCCGTCGGTGTCTTTTTTGGTGTCCTCCATGTCTTTTTTGCTGTCTTCGAGCTCCTGCGGGCGTTTCAAGTCCTCATTTTTTTCTTTTATCTCCTCCTCCTTTTTCATCAGTTCCTCCAACTTCTTGTTGATGTCTTCCTGCTCTTTTTGCAGTTCCTCATCGCTCTTTTTCTCTTCCTCTGAGTTCTTGGCCGCTTCTTCTTCCTTCTTCGCCAACTCTTCCAGTTCCTGTATTTGCTGATCAAGCATTTGCTCTACTTCGAGTTGTTTGTACAGTTCTTCGAGCCGCTCCATCTCTTTCTGCATCTCCTCGGCACTCATCTGCATTTCCTCCATTTTTTCCAGCATCTGGTCCTTGTTCATCTCTTGCAGCAGTTTTTGGATGTCCTCCATGAGTTGCTTCATCTCCTCGGAGACGGCCTCTTGGAACATTTTTTCCATCTGCTCCTGCTTCTGCTGCATTTGCTCGCTCTGCTCTTGCTGGAATTCTTGCTTTTGCTCGTTGTTCTGCTCGAAATTCTGTTTGGCCTGCTCCATTTTCTGTTGGAGTTTCTTTTGGCGGTCGAGCAGTTTCTCCATCTCCTTACGGGTCTGCCAGTCCATCTCCTTCTTTTGCAGCACTTTATCGCGGAGTTTTTTCAGTTCTTCCTGATTTTTTTTGCTCTCCTTGATCGCCTCGTCGAGGTCTTTTTTGATCTCTTCGCTGTTGTCCGCTTGCTGCTGGTGGAACTCATCAAGTGTGGGCATCTTGTACTGCATCACGCCCGTGCGGGCACTTTTAGAGCCGTTCACCGCGTCGTTGTCGAACACTTCGAAGTAGTATGAGACCTCGTCGCCGGGCTGGAGATCAAGGTCGCGGATGTCCCAAGTGTAGTTGTAGTCGGCAGTTTTGCCTACTTTTTTCTCGATTTTAGTGGAATTCATCGGCAGTTGGCCGCCCTTCGTTTTTTTGATCTGGTAGTTAAAAGTTAGGTTGAGCAGACCGTAGTCATCGGAAGCGTCGCCGGCGAAAAACAGCATTTTCTGGTTCGTGCTGTCCTTAAATTCTTCCACCGCGATCTGCGGGTGCAAGTCGGGGATGACGGTGATGGTGTAGGCCACCGAGTCGGCGTTGGGGAGTAAGTTATTGGAAATGAAAATCTTGTAGGTCTCGTCGCGGAGGGCGCGGCGGTTGAACTGGAACAATTCGTCATCGAAACGCTTGGCCTCATTGCCACCGTCGTTACCGAAGCGGAGGGCTAGCATATCCGTGTTCTGGACGTTGAACACCCAACCGATGCTCGTGCCCTGCGGGATCACGAGGTCGCCCACGTTGCTGAGGCTCTCGTCGGGGCGGCCCACATACTCCGGGAAGTCAAGTTTGGTACTAAACGACAGGATGTTGGGCTTTTTTACCACTCCCAGCGTGTAGTCATCGCTCTCTAAGCCGGCGGCAAAAAGTTTGAATTCCGTGTCTTTTTGGACATTCACGAAGGTGTACGAAAACTCGTTGGCCGCATTTTTTTCCAAGCGGTACTGCACGTTGCCGAGGTTGATGAACATCTCGTTGGGCAGCACGGCTCCTTCCGCTTTCACTTTCAAAACGTAGTCGGCAAACTGCACGGTGCGGAGGCTGTCGGCGTTCACCACAAACTGGAACGGCGCGGGTTTCTCGAACTTCGTGCTGCTGTTCCACAGGCGCATGGTACCCTCGCGGATGATGTTGGGTGCACCCAGCAACAGGAAGAGCAACAGCATGATGGGGGGCAATGCCCAGCGCAGGTGCTTGCGGTTTTTGCCCAAGTCAATGGCCGCCTTGAAGGGCACAAATTTGATCTCATCGCTTTTCTGGTTGATGCTCGCGGTGATGAGGTCGGCGTAGATGGCATTGCTACTCTGCTGCTTCAACTGCAAGATATTCAGCAACTTGTCTTTCACATTGGCGAAGTGGTCACCGATGATCTGGGCCGCTTGCTCGTGGCTGATGACCTTGCCTAAGTGGAAATAGTGCATGAGCGGCAGGGCCACCCAGCGGTACAGGGCCACACCACTCAGCGCAGCAAAACCCCAAAACATAGCGGTACGCACCCCCGTGTTGAAGTAAAAATAATACTCCGCCACGTTGAGCAGGATAAACAAACCCAACACCGCACCGACGGTGTACAGCGCGCCGCGCAGGAGTTGGTTGATGTAAAACTTGCGGATGAAACCGTCGAGTTTTTCAATGAGGAGCGAATAGTTGTCGTGCATGGTATCGCTAAAAGATTTCTAAAAGACCAGAAGAGGTGTCGTTTGTAAAGCGCTCAATGGCTTCAAAGTGGGTACGAATGATGGTTTCCAGGGTTAGGCTGTGAGGCAAATGCAAGCGCGGCCAAGATGTCGTCATTTTTCAATTCTGGGAAATCCTCCACAATCTCCGCGTGTGTCATGCCGTGCGAAAGCCACGACAAAATGTCGCCCACAGCAATCCGGGTCTCCTTGATGCAAGGTTTCCCAAAACGGATGTTGGGGTTGATGCTGATGCGAGATTGCCAGTTTTCCATAAAACTTGAAACAACGGATTTAGAGAGAGCAAGGTAAACGTAGTTTTCGGGAGAAGGTTAGCGGGGTGGGTTTTTGGCGAAGCCAAAGACTGCGGGTGGGGCGGCAAGGTTGCTTAGTTTGGTGTGACAAAAGTACGCAGGTAGCGGTCAATGCGCCCTCACCGTCCATTTTTTACTGCATGGCAGTGGCATTAGAAGAAGTTGCTGCCCAAGCGCGGGTTCACTACGTTTCGGTAGCCGGAGCCAAAGAAGTAGGAAAGGCCGAAATAAACTCGGTATTGAAGCCGACTGCTTTTGCGAACATCAGAATCGGTTTTTTCCCAGTGGGCATTCTGTTCCACGACAGTCTCCGTGGTGACAAAAAGATTTTTTGCCACATTCCAGCCTGCCCGGCCAAAGCATCGGAGCGTCAAATAATTGTTTTTCAAGACCCAAATATCTTCTCCTAAAAGATTCGCCTCTAAGTAGCCCCAGCGGGCGATGCGGACGTAAGTGAGCGATGCGGACAAATATTTGCCCCGAACATCCTGCCCTTTAGGTATCGCGGTCAGCCCTGTGCTGACGCTCGCCAAAAGCCTGCGGCGGAAAAACTGCTCGTAAGGGTACAAGTTGTACTCCGCGCCAACAGCAAACCTTGTGTAAAGCGGGGACTCAAAATTTTTGCCGTTATCATACAAAACCTGGGCGCTCCCGCCCATAGCCCAATGTGTTCCCAGGGCCTGAACTCCATAAACGTCAGCACGGGCAGCCCGAGACCAATTATCAGAGCGCACGATGCTGTCTGCACCATTCGTCGCTGCAAAGACATGCTTCCCCTTGCTGCTGTTCTCTTGGTAATGCACACTGGCTCCAAACCTATGGTCGGGTGTAACTTGCCAAGCACCTATGCTTTCCCTCACATAGAGCGAACGCCCCGATTTTAAGGGGAGTTTCGAGCGTTCTTCAACATCTCGCCACCCAGCCACCTGCCCGTCGGCCTGTATGTTGAATACCCACAGCCCCCACTCATCCTGCACCGCTTGGTTGCTCGCCGCAGGCGAAAGCCGATTGTCAATGCTGTCGGCCCAAGCCGTTTGCAGCAAGTACGAAAGCAGCCCCTGCTTGAAGGCGCGAAGCGACTTTTCGAGCAACAGCCCGCCCTGCTCAGTCGGGTCAAGAAACCAGGTCACTGTGTCGTTTTGACCTGCAAAACGCCCATAACCGAAGAAAAAATAGCGGTAGCGCAGGAACCCATCCTGAACAGGCTCTTGGACCGACTGCACCTGCACATCGCTCAGGCGGCGGTCGCTGACGTAGTTGACGAACTGAACCTCTTGTTTGAGAAAACTCACATCGCCCACAAAACTTGGGCTGTCGAGGTAGATGTTGAGCAGTGGTTCAGGTGTAGGGTGTTGAGAAAAAGCGAAAGCAGGGCAGAGGATGCCTAAGGCAAAAAAGTAGAGGTGGCGCACAAGCAGCATGATTTGGTGAAACGATGCCCGCATAAGGTTTTCGGGGTCAGATTGGCTGCCCGTACACCTGCGCTTTAACCTCCATTTAACCTTGTTCCTCAAAGCCCGCCCACCACCAATTTTTTCACCGCCCAGCCCTGCTCGGTCTCCACTCGCAGCAGGTAAACGCCCGGCGGCAAATGGCTCAGCGGCACTTCAAACCCCTGCCCCGAAACCTCCTGCTGCCACACCTTTTTGCCCAAAACACCCCAGAGCACGGCCCGGCGCGGCTCTGCGCCCAGCACCTGCACCCATGCCCGCTCGCGGGCCGGGTTGGGCAGCACCGCGAGGCCGATGCGCTCGCTCGGCTCCCCGGCGGCCACTTTGGAGAGGTCAACCGTGCGGCAGTATTTGTCGGAGCAGGAGCCAGCGAAGTTGCTGATGGAGAGGCAGATTTGGTGAAAACCCGTCGTGGCGTAGGTGTGTACGAGCGAGTCGAAAAAGCCGCCATGCACCGAGCCGTCGCCGAAGTCGAGTTGCCAATTTTCGGCTTGCACCGACAGGTCGCTGAGCAGCACCCGACGGTCGGGCAGCACCTGCAGGTCGAAGAGGGCCTTGCAGGTGCCGTTGGGGCAGCAGCGGCCATTGCGCCATTCGGTGATGCCTTGCCCAGCGGCTTCGCAAGCGTTGCCGTAGGTGATGTTGTCGCAGCCGCACACCGGGTCGTAGGTGGCTGGACATGGCCCCGGCTTTACCAATTCAGCCTGAAAACACTTGCCTCGGCAGCGGCCTTCGGTCCAGGAGATGATGCCATATTTTTTCTGTGCTGTGCAGGCATTGAGGTAATTCCTCCCAGTGCAGCCGCACACCGGGTCGTAGGCCGTTGGGCACACTGTAATGGAATCCATCAGGCTTGGGTCGAAGCAGGGGTCGCCGATGTGAACGGTTTTGCAGACCGTGGTGCTGCAAGGCAACTCTTGGGCTGTTACGCTGTAGCAAACCTTGTAATCGCCAACAGCAGGGAAGGTGTGCGTCGGCTTGATGGCGGTAGAAGTCTGGCCGTCCCCGAAATCCCAGAAAGCCGTGCCGCCCTTTGACACACTGCCGCTATCGGGGAAGATGACATACCTCCGAAACTCTCGCTCCAATGGGTTGGGCCCAGGAGTAACGCCCTCAAAATCAGCGTACAATCTGTTGCATCTACTGCCACACTTCCCCCTGTTCCAAGCGGTAAGGCCCGCCTTGGTTTCCGCCATGCAGGCGTTGTCGTAGGTTTTCCCGTCGCAGCCGCACACTGGGTCGTACACCGTTGGACACACGGCATTGGGGTCCATCAACTTGGGGTCGGTACAGTGCGCCTTGACCTCTATCACCCTGCACTCGGTACACACTGCCGTACTGAATTTGTACTTCGTGCAAAGCGTGTAGCGGCCCGGCTGGGCAAACAAATGCCCGAACCAGTAGTGATGGAAGGTGTCCACCAGCGACAGGTTCTCGCCCTCCAGCCACCAGTATGCCCAACTCACGCCCACTTGAAGGATGGAGTAAGACTCCAAGCGGGCCAAAAGCGACACGCCGTTGAGGGTGTAATCAATTCCCCAGTCGCAGCCCTTCTGGCAGTCTTGCACCTGGACAATCCGAGAAATGACTCTTTCGCAGGCTTGGCTGTCGAGGGCGATGCCCTTCACCGTCATCGTCACTTTTCGGGTGCCGAAACTGGTGTAAGTGTGCGTCAGGCTTTTTTCTGCCGAAGTGGTGCTGTCGCCAAAATCCCAGAGCCAACCGGTGATTTGCCCGCCTCCAGAGAAGCTCGAGCCATTGTTGAATGCAACCGAAAGCAGGTTGTCGGACTTTTGATACGAACTGAAATTGGCCGTGAGCTTGGCGCAGGGGTCTTGCGCAGCGGTTTGGCCTGCGGCCAACAGCAGGGCTGCGCAGAGCGCGAGCAGCCGGGCCGGTGTTTGGATGAAATTTTTCATAGCAAAAATCAGGTGTGGGTGAAGTGAGACGCGCCCGCTGCTACATCCGCAGGGCAAATTTGCGGGGCGCGGGCGCAGCAGTATGACGAACCCCAGCGTCCCTCCGGTTGGGCATCCAGATGCCCCAGAGCGGACACCCACTGGCCCGTTTTCCAACGGAAAATGCCAAGTTTAGTCAAAGGCTCACATCTGTTGATGAGGTTGATGAGGTTGATATTAGGCAGCACGAACAGCAACCTTATCAACCTCATCAACCCTCATCAACTCACCCCTTCAGCGTCGCCTCCAGTGTCATCGGCACCGCCGAGAGCGCCTTGCTCACCGGGCAACCCGACTTGGCCGCGTTGGCGAGCTCCTGAAACTGGTCTGCACCGATGCCCGGCACGTCAGCGTCCAAGCGTAGCGTGATGTGCTGAAAAGCCCAGCCGCTGTCGTTTTTTTCCATGTTGATGGTGGATGAGCAGCGGAGTTCGGCGGGCGGGAAGCCCGCGCCAGAGAGTTGGAAACTCAGGGCCATGACGAAACAGCCCGCGTGGGCTGCTGCAATCAGTTCTTCCGGGTTGGTACCCGCCTTGCCGTCTTCGTTCTGGAAACGCTTGGCAGTGGAGTACGGCGTGTCGGAGAGTACGCCCGATGGGCCTGTGAGATGGCCGGTGCCTTCGGCCCCGGTACCTTGCCAGACTGCGCTGGCTGTGCGTTGAAAATGTGCCATTTATGTAGGAAAAGTGGATGACGAAACAATGCCCAACCATGATTTGGATGAAACATCTGGGCACAAAGAAACGCCACTGCCTCAACTTTTTCGCCTTCCTGCAAGCCGCTCCATGCCGAAAATCTGCCCTCGACTGCGACTGGCATTCCAGTGACAAATTCTGCTACGTCAGCAGCCCGTACGCTGTGCGGCTTCTACCAGCAATCCCAGCGACTTTGCCGAAAATGGCGAGAACATGGGCAGGTGTTGTCCGTTTTTAAAAAGTTTCGACACCTCGGCGTTCGCTCATGACCGCCGCTACAATCTTCTCCGCATGCACTCGCGAGTTCTCGATAAAC
>JAYSUY010001013.1:0-2909 GCA_043718855.1 Saprospiraceae bacterium
CCCGTTGGGGGAGGGGCCGGGGGTGGGGTTGCGAAAAACCGGCTCTTTCGGCACTCCTCAAGAAACCGCCCCCCTCGACCGCTGGGCCTACCTCAAAAACTTCGCTCGCCTCCATCGAAAGTACCCGACCGAAGCAGAGGCCGTCCTCTGGGACGAGCTGCGCGGCAAACGTTTACAAGGCATCAAATTCCGCCGTCAGCACGCTATCGATGAGTACATCGTTGATTTTGTGAGCCTTGAATACCGCTTGGCAGTAGAAATAGATGGTGAAACCCACGCCTTGCAAGTGGATTATGACGAACAGCGAACGGAGTTTCTGGGCTGGTTTGGGTTTGCGGTGATACGCTTCACGAATGATGAAGTGATGCAGGACATGGAAGGGGTGAGGGGGAAATTGACAGCGGCAATAGAAAAAAGGAAGGAAGAACTGGAGGAGAAGAATCGGCGGCTCAACCCTGGCCCCGACAACCCCACCCCCGACCCCTCCCCCAACGGGAGGGGAGCCGAGATGTCCTCCGGGATGTCCTCCCATACCCACGAATTTTTTTCGAAGACCTCTGAAGGCACCTTGGAACACGTCTCGGAGGACATCTCACCCCCCCTCCCGTTGGGGGTGGGGTTGATTACCTCCTCTAAAGACTATTTCCTCCTCTGGGGTCCCCCTGGCACCGGCAAAACCAGCATCATGCTCCGCGACCTCGCTACTTGGGTGCTGCAAAATACTGCCGACAACCTCCTGCTGCTGGCCTATACCAACCGAGCGGTGGACGAAATCTGCGAAGCCCTCGACAGCATTGGGGGCGATATTCGAGAGCAGTACATCCGCATCGGAGGCAAACACTCCACCGGCCAACGTTTTCGAGAGCAACTCCTGACAACTAAAATCGCCGGAGCAAAAAGCCGCGCCGAACTCCGCGCCGTGCTCGACAGCCACCGCATCTTCGTCAGCACCGTCGCCTCGTTTGGGCAAAACGACGGGCTGTTGCGGCTCAAAAAATTTCAGCGGCTCATCGTGGATGAAGCATCTCAAATCCTTGAACCCCAACTCATTGGCCTGCTCACCCGCTTCGATCACTTCGTACTCATCGGAGACCACCGCCAACTGCCTGCCGTCACCACTCAACGCGCTGAAGCCACGCGAGTAGACGACCAAGACCTGCATAGCATCGGCCTCACGGATATGCGCGACTCCTACTTTGAGCGGCTCTACCGACGCTGCCAAGAGCAAGGCTGGCATTGGGCTTACGGCCAACTCGATCACCAAGGTCGCATGCACAGCGACATTATGGACTTCCCTAACCGCCACTTCTACGGAGGTGGGCTGTTCACCCTCACGCCCGACCCCGACCATCGCCAGCACCAGCCGCTTTGGTACGACTTGCCGGGCTTTGACCCATTTTTAGAAAAAATATTTTCAGAAAAGCGTGTTGTGTTCCTGCCCACAGTGCCGGAAGAGACGGTGCCCGGACAAAAAACCAACCGTACCGAGGCGCAGTGGGCGGCGCGTATCGCCTTGTTTTTCAAAAAACTATACGACCTCAACGGCAAGGAGTGGCACCCCACCAAGACCCTCGGCATCATCACTCCTTGGCGGGCGCAGATCGCGCAAATCAGGGCCAGCCTCAGCGAAGCCGGTCTCAACCCCGACGACATCACCACCGACACCGTAGAGCGGTATCAGGGTGGGGCGCGGGAGATCATCATCGTCTCCACTTGCGTGAACTCGGTGGTGCAGTTGGGTAGCCTCGTCAGCCTCAGCAGCGAAGGCGTTGACCGCAAACTCAACGTGGCACTCACCCGCGCCCGCGAACACGTCATCGTGTTGGGCAACGAGGAAATTCTGCGGCAAGACGAACGTTATCAAGCATTTATCGAAGCCTACCGCTGTGAGGAGTGAAAAGGGCAAAAAGCAAGAAGCAAGGGACAAAACAGCAAGCCACAAAAAACAGCACATGGAAAAATAGCCACCTTTGCACGCCCACAATCATCCACCGCGAGTCCCCTCAATTATCAATTTCCATTCTCCATTTCCCCCTCCCGCTTCTTGAACCGCGAATTTCTCCTCAACGTTGCTTTCCTCCTGCTGATCAATCTCCTGATCAAGCCCGCCTTCATTTTTGGGGTGGATTTGGCCGTGCAAAACCGCACCGGAGCAGACTACGGCCTCTACTTCGCGCTGTTCAACCTCACCTACATCTTCCAGATAATCAACGACTTCGGCTTGCAAGGTTTCAACAACCGCCACATCAGCCGCCACCCCCACCTGCTGCCCAAGTATTTCCCCAACCTGCTCGCCATCAAAATCCTGCTGAGCGGGCTGTACCTCGTGCTGTCGCTGCTCATCGCGCTGTCATGGGGGTACAGCGAGCGGGCACTGGGGTTGTTGCTCATCTTGCTGGTCAACCAAGTGTTGGTGCAACTCATCTTTTTTCTGCGCTCCAACATCAGCGGACTGGGCCACTACCGAGTGGACAGCCTGCTCTCCTCGCTCGATAAGTTGTTGATGCTCATCACCTGCGGGGCATTGCTGTGGTTTAGTCCATTCAATATCCCGGTCAGCATAGAAACTTTCGCGCTCGCGCAGACGCTCGCCCTAGTGCCGACGGCCCTCATAGCGTTCGCCATTTTGCGCAGCAAAGCCCGCTTCCCGGTGCGCCCCTCTTGGGCCGACAACTGGCGCACCGGCCTCCCCACGCTGCTGGTTTTGTTCCGAAAAAGCCTGCCCTACGCCCTCGTTGTGTTCCTGATGTACGCCTACACTCGCCTCGACGGGGTGCTGCTGGAGCGCATGGCCGGGCCTGCTCACGCGGAGGTGTACGCCGGCGCGTACCGCTTGCTGGATGCCTGCAATATGCTGGGTTACCTGTTCGCTTCGCTGCTGCTGCCCATGTTTGCTCGCATGGAAATGC
>JAYSUY010001014.1:0-8116 GCA_043718855.1 Saprospiraceae bacterium
TGCCGGTGTTTTCGAATTTGGAGCGCAGTAGCTCTTCATCTATTTCGCTTTGAATCGTCTCAAAACAAATAACCACGAAGGTCTCGCCGAGGGCCATCATCACGTTGGTGTGGTAGATGTCTTGGCCGCGCTCGTCCACGGAGTGGAACACAACGGCCTGATAATCCATCGATTTGCACAGGTCGTCGAGCAACCCAGCATCGGTGCGGGGGCTGAGGCAGGCGTAGGCCAAGCGGTGCTGGTGATCAAAAATGATGCTCCCGGTGCCTTCCAAAAAACGGTTTTCTGCTTCGCTGCCCTCCATGTAGCGGTGTTCGCCGTAGGCAAAACCAGCCTGCCGCACCGTGTCCAGCACGGCTTCGCTGCGCTCGCTGCGGCGGGTGGGGGCAAACATCGGGTAGGTGACGACGTAGCCTTCTTGGTGAAAACTGACCCAGTTGTTGGGGAACACCGCATCGGGCTTCACCGGATCGGGGCTGTCGTCGGCTACTACGACATTCACGCCTGCGTCGCGCAGTTTTTTGACAAAAGCGTCGAACTCGCGGAGGGCGTTTTCGCGCATCTGGGCAGACGTGAGCCGCTGGTCGCGGCTCTGGAAGGCGTTGTTGGCGGCGGTCTCTTCATTGAAACCGAAGTTCGCGGGGCGAACCATGAGGAGGTGGCGGGTGGTCTGGCGGCGCATGAGCAGAGGAATGAGAAGGTAGGCGGATTAGGGATGGCAAAAGTGTAACTACTCAGGCTTTTATTTGAATTTTAGAGATCGGGAAAAAAAATATGGTAGTGATTCGCGTTACACGCGAGACAAATGGAACACCGAAACGACCGCAACTGAACCAAAACTGGAAATTTTTAAAACTTGAAAAAATGTTGTTGTTGTCCCAAATCTTTGACACAGTTAATTGAACACTTCCTAATCAATGATTTAATCAACATGCATTCCAAATCACTACCCAATCTTTTTCCAATGATTTGCTCCAAGCATCCGCTGTTTGCGCCCGATGCGCCGGGAAACCAATTCGGAAATCGCGCTACCTTCGCCACCGAATTTTCGCAACCACCTTCTCCATGCTCAACAAACGCATCCGCAAAGTCGCCGTACTCGGCTCCGGCCTCATGGGCACCGGCATCGCCGCCCAACTCGCAGGCTGTGGCCTCGAAGTCCTCCTGCTCGACATCCTGCCCTTCGATTTGAAGGAAGACGAAGCCAAAAAACCAGCGGCCCGCAACCGCATGGCTGCCACTTCGCTGGCTAACGCGCTGAAAGCCAAGCCCGCACCGTTCTACGACAACAAGTTCGCCAGCCGCATCACGGTGGGCAACTTCGAGGACGACATGCCCAAAATCAAGGACTGCGACTGGATTATCGAGGTCGTGGTGGAGCGGCTGGACATCAAGCGGCAGGTGTACGACAAGGTGGAGCAGCACCGCGCGAAAGGCTCGCTCGTGACGTCCAACACCTCCGGCATCCCCATCCACATGATGGCCGAAGGGCGGAGCGAAGACTTTAAAAAGAATTTTTGCGGCACCCACTTCTTCAACCCAGTGCGCTACATGCGCCTGCTGGAAGTGATCCCGACCGCCGATACGAACCCCGACGTGACTGCCTTTTTCATGCACTACGGCGATGTGATTTTGGGCAAACAAACCGTGCTGTGCAAGGACACCCCAGCCTTCATCGCCAACCGCGTAGGCGTGTACGCGATGGCGAAAATCTACGCGCTCACCCAAGAAATCGGGCTGGGCATTGACACCGTGGATGCGCTCACCGGCCCGGCCATCGGTCGCCCCAAAACCGGCACGTTCCGCCTCGGCGACCTCGTGGGCATGGACACGGCGGTACACGTCATCAACGGGATGCGGCAGAACTGCCCTGACGACGAGCAGATTTCCAAAATGGAAGTCCCCGGCTTTTTGAATTTCTTGGTGGAGAACAAGTTTTTCGGCAACAAGTCGGGACAAGGTTTTTACAAAAAAACAGCCGAGAAGGATGCCAAAGGCAAACCAGTGGTGCTGGCCTTGAACTTGGAAACGTTGGAGTACGCTGTGCCGACGAAAGAAAAACTGCCCATCATTGATACGCTGAAACAGATCGAGGAACTGCCGCGCCGCATCAAGGCGGTGTTCAAAGGCACCGACAAGGGCGCGGTGCTGCTGCAACGCTCGCTGCTCGGCCTCTTCGCCTACGTCTCCAACCGGGTGCCGGAAATCTCGGATTCGGCCTACGCCATTGACGACGCGCTCCGCGCGGGCTTCGCTTGGGAAGCCGGGCCATTCCAGTACTGGGACATGGCTGGCGTGGCAGAAGGTGTGGATTTGGCCGAAAAAGAAGGCCACAGCATCGCCGCTTGGGTGAAGGAAATGTTGGCCGCTGGGCATACCTCGTTTTACAAAACCGAAGGAGGAAAACGCCTGTGCTACAATCCGTTGAGCAAGCAGTACGATCAACTTCCGGGTGGTGAGTCGTTCGTGATTCTGGACGCTTACCGCTCTCAGAAGCCGGTGTACTCCAATGCGGAATGCACCTTGCACGACATCGGCGATGGGGTGCTGTGCCTCGAATTTCACTCTAAAATGAACGCCATCGGGGAGGGCATCCTGCGCGGCATCAACGACAGCATCCAGATTGCAGAGGAGCAGGGCTGGCGCGGCATGGTGATCGGCAACAACGCGCCTCAGTTCACCGTCGGGGCCAACCTAATGATGGTGGCGATGATGGCTTATCAGCAGGAATGGGACGAACTGAACATGGCGACCAACGTGTTCCAGCAGACTTCGATGCGCATCCGCTACTCGGCCATCCCGGTGGTGATCGCTACGCAGGGCTACGTTTTTGGCGGCGGCTGCGAGTTTTCGATGCACGCCGATTCGGTGGTGGCGGCTGCCGAATCGTACATCGGTCTCGTGGAAGTCGGCGTGGGCATCATCCCCGGCGGTGGCGGCACGAAGGAGTTTGCGCTGCGCCTCTCGGATGAAATCTCGAAGGAGGGCGACGTGCAAATCCCGCGCTTGATTGACCGGTTCAAGACCATCGCTACGGCGCAGGTGGCGACTTCGGCCTATGAGGCATTCAACTTCGGCTACTTGCTGCCGCAAAAAGACTCTGTGGTGAACAACGCGGCCCGCAACATCAGCGAGGCCAAAAAGAAAGTGCTGGAACTGGCCGACGGCTATGTGATGCCCATCCAGCGCAAGGACATCAACGTGCTGGGCCGCACGGGCCTCGGTGCGCTCTACGTGGCTGCGCACTCGCTCAAACTCGGCAACTACGCCAGCGAGCACGACATCCTGATCGCCAAAAAGGTGGCCTTCGTACTCTGCGGCGGCGACCTGACCAGCCCGCAGCAGGTGAGCGAGCAGTACCTGCTGGATATTGAGCGGGAGGCGTTTTTGAGCCTGTGTGGGGAGAAAAAGACGCTGGAGCGGATACAGTACATGCTGGAGAATGGGAAGCCGCTGCGGAATTGATGATTACTCTTACATCTTGAAAACGAACTGCTTATGCAAAAGATAGTCATCAAAAACTTTGGACCGATACGAGATGCGGAGATCGAAATCAAGCCCATCACCGTGCTGCTGGGCGAACAGTCGACGGGGAAGAGTACGGTAGCGCAGTTGGTGCATTTGTCATATTTGGCAATCAGAGATTTTTTCAATGAAATTTCTCAACGCAGAGGATCGCTAACAGATTCGCTTGCCAGAGAAATTCTAATAAACACTGTGCAGAGACTATTCTATTCTTACTATGGGTACAATCGTGCTAATGAAAACTTTGACGTTCTTTTTTATTACAGTGAAAAAGCAGAAAGTTACATTAGAGTAATTGGACAGAAAGAAAAAGTAAGTGTTATTTTAGGCCAAGGGCTTGACTTCGTTAAAATTGTTGAGCATTTTTCGATCCCTTCACTTGGGCAACAACCAAATGAAGGGCTGATACAGTTCAATATAGATTTAATGGTGTGGGATGCAGAAGCCCGAGTGCTATTGAATCAGTTATTTGGTGAAACATTCAACAACGTCGCTAAAAAACTATCATTTTTTGAAGACATTGTTTTTATACCTGATGGGAGGAATATCACAGTCTCTTTTTCAGAGACCTTTAAAATGTTTTTTTCAGGCAACAACTTTCGGCTCACAAACAGTACTAAAATGGAGCCTGGCTTTGCACAAGAAAACATAATCTCAAATTTTATTCTCCATGCTGCAAAAACGAAAGATAAAATTAGTGCTTATGGTGGACACATCGAGGATGTTTTGGAAAGTGATGCTGGGGCATCTCGCCTCCAAAGCGGAGAATATGTAACCTATGCTTTTATCAGGGACTTTGAAAAAAGATCAACTTCCATTCTAAAAGGGAAATATCTAATTGCTAACGATGTAGAGACAATTCAAGTAAACAAAAAACGAGGCATACTTCTCAATCAAGCATCATCTGGTCAGCGCGAAAGTATTCGTATCATTCAGGATCTAGCGGTTCAATGCTCCTCAATCAAATCCTACTTTCGCACCATCGAAGAACCCGAAGCCCACCTCTTCCCCTCCGCCCAAACAGCCCTGACCGAGTTGCTCGTGATGACCCACAACCGCACCGGTTCGCACTTTTTCCTGACTACCCACAGCCCCTACTTTTTGTCATCGTTCAACAACCTGCTTTATGCCGCCAAAGCGGCGGGCGACAACCTCCTCGAAAGGGAACCGCCTAATCCAGAACACGTTCGGCGGGTCGAGGCGTTAGGCTATCCGAGGCACTTGCGCTTGAAAGCCAACGACTTCGCAGCATACCAGTTGAAAGATGGCACAGCGGAATCCATTTTCAACCCTGCTTACGCCGTCACGGACATTGACGGCTTGGATGCGGTTTCTTTTGAAATCGCCAGCAAGTTTGAAGCACTCGTAGAAATCGTCAAAGAAGCTGAAGCCTATGAAACAGCCTGAAACCAGAGGAGAAAAACTGCACCGGGAACTGGGCGAATGCTTGGCTTCCAACCAGAAGGGGCTGCCCTACGCACACTGTAGCCGCGAATGCACCGAGGCCGCCTACTGGGTACTAGACAAAGGAAACAACGAGTGCTTTTCGGCCCAAAAAGCCAAAAGCGAACAGCCGTTTGGCGTGAAAAGCACGGGGCCTGACGGCAAGGCCAAAAAGTCGTGGTTAGTCTGTGTGGACGAAGGATTGGTGACCAGCCAAAAATCCAACTCTATGGCCCGTTGCGACAACCTGCTTTTCAACGATGCGGTGCTTTACTTCGTAGAAGCGAAGATGAGGGTCGGAGGCGGCAAGTGGAAGCAAGACTTTAACGAAGCCGTTCGAGAGAAAATCCCGAAAACAAAAGCACTGTTGGATGCTGCATTAAGGGGAGCGTGGTTGCGCTATTCCCCAACCCATGGGGATTGCAGTCCCATTTTCGGGTGCCAATAGCCAAGTCCCAAAGACAAACTCCCAAAAGGAAGAGGCTTTGAGACAAGAGGCAAGAAAGTACGCTGGCAACTGGGTGGCAAAATTGACGCTGAGCGAAACCATCGTGCTTTGAATGCAATACCATGACAAAACCCACCGCCGCCCTCCTCTCCGCCATCGGCCACCCCTTCGTGTTGCTGCCCCTCGTTTTTTCGGGACTGGCCGTCCGGCAGGTCGGTTTTGAAAAAGCCTGGCCCACACTGGCCGCTGTTTTGGGGTGCATCGCCGTCATGGTGGCGTACATTTCTTTCAAAAAAAAGAAGGGCTTGGTCTCCAACTGGGACGTGTCGGCGCAGCACCAACGCTCGCGCAACGTGTATCAGCCCATCCTGATTTTGGTGCTGGCAGTAGCAGCGGTACTTTGGTTTTTTCGGCAGCCGTTCGTGGCCGACACCTTGTTTTTCGGCCTCTTGATGGGCGTTTGCTACGCCATCAACAGCAAGATCAAAATCTCGCAGCACACGGTCATCGCGTTTTTTGTCAGTTTTTTGGCATTCCCAGCCAATGTCTGGGTGGGTGCTGCGCTGCTGGTTTTTGCGCCGTTCGTGGCATGGTCGCGGGTGGTGCTGGGGCGGCACCAAAAAAATGAGGTGGTGCTGGGAGCAATCGTCGGCACGCTGTTCGGGCTACTGCACATCTGGCTGTTTTGAAGGCAGCCACTTTTTTTTACCTTTGCCCGCCATTCGCTCTAACCCGTTGATTTTCATGGATAAAAAACTCGCCACCCTCCAAGCCAAACTCGCCGAGTCCAAACTCGGCGGAGGCCAAGCCCGCATAGATGCCCAGCACAAAAAGGGCAAACTCACTGCCCGCGAGCGGGTGCATTTCCTGATGGACGCAGACAGTTTCGAGGAAATCGGGGCGCTCGTTACGCACCGCAGCACCGATTTCGGCATGGCCGAGCAGCAGTACCTTGGCGATGGCGTGGTGACGGGCTATGGCACCGTCGGTGGGCGGTTGGTGTATGTTTTTGCGCAAGATTTCACCGTGTTCGGCGGCTCACTGTCGGAGACGCACGCTGAGAAGATTTGCAAAGTCATGGATTTGGCCGTCAAAAATGGCGCACCGCTCATCGGGCTGAACGACTCTGGCGGTGCACGGATTCAGGAGGGCGTGAACTCGCTGGGCGGCTATGCCGATATTTTTTACCGCAACGTGCAGGCCAGCGGAGTCATCCCGCAAATCTCCGCCATCATGGGGCCGTGCGCGGGCGGTGCGGTGTACAGCCCGGCCATGACGGATTTCATCATGATGGTCGAGGGCAGTTCGTACATGTTCGTGACTGGGCCAAACGTGGTGAAAACCGTTACCAATGAGGAAGTTACGAGCGAAGAACTCGGCGGAGCCAGCACCCACGCTAGCCGCAGCGGGGTGACGCACCTCACTGCTGCCAACGATGTGGACTGCATTTTTAAACTGAAAAAACTGCTGTCCTACATCCCCCAAAACTGCAACGAACGCGCCCCTGCCCTGACCTTCGACCTTCACGACGAGTACCGCGACGCGCTCAGCACCATCATTCCCGAAAACGCCAACCAGCCCTACGACATCAAGGAGGTTATCGCGGGCATCACGGATGCAGACTCGTTTTTTGAAATCCATGAGCAATGGGCGGAGAACATCGTGGTCGGTTTTGCTCGCCTCGCCGGGCGCAGCATCGGCATCGTAGCCAACCAGCCGATGAACCTGGCGGGCGTGCTGGATGTCAATTCCTCCAAAAAAGCCGCCCGCTTCGTGCGCTTCTGCGACTGCTTCAACATTCCGCTGCTGGTGCTCGAAGACGTGCCCGGCTTCCTGCCCGGCACCGACCAGGAGTGGAACGCCATCATCACCAACGGCGCAAAACTGCTGTATGCTTTCAGCGAGGCTACCGTGCCGCGCATCACCGTAATCACCCGCAAAGCCTACGGCGGCGCCTACGACGTGATGAACTCGAAGCACATCGGCGCGGACATGAACTTCGCTTGGCCCGGTGCCGAAATCGCTGTGATGGGCGCAAAAGGCGCATCGGAGATTATTTTTAAAAAGGAAATCGACACGGCAGCCGACCCCGCCGCCAAACTGGCTGAGAAGGAGCGCGAATACGCCGACACTTTCGCCAACCCCTACCGTGCAGCTGCTCGCGGCTTCATTGACGAGGTCATACACCCGCGTGAAACGCGGCGCAAACTCATCAAAGCCTTCGCTATGTTGGAAAACAAGTCGGTGGACAGGCCGAAGCGGAAGCATGGGAATGTGCCGCTGTGAGGCACCCAGAAAGCAGTTCATCATCAACTTTCACCCCATGCTCCCAGTCAAGAAAAAGCGCCGCAAGGAAAAGTCCGAACTCCACCCCCGCAACCCGCACCGGGAGCGCTACGATTTCAAACTGCTCACCACAGCCCATCCGACCTTGGCCCCCTTCGTTCGGCTGAACCCACATGGCGACGAGTCCATTGATTTTGCTGACCCGCACGCAGTGAAAGCACTCAATACTGCCCTGCTGAAACACTACTACGGCATCGAGCAGTGGGACATCCCGGAGGGCTACCTCTGTCCGCCGATACCCGGCAGGGTCGATTACATCCACCACATCGCCGATTTGCTGGGGGGCAGCAACGAGGGGAAAATCCCTGTCGGGCCGCAGGTGCGCTGCTTGGACATCGGTGTGGGAGCCAACTG
>JAYSUY010001015.1:0-8114 GCA_043718855.1 Saprospiraceae bacterium
ATAGGGCTTTGCGAAAGGTTTAATCCTAAAGGTTTTAAAGGCAAATGTTGTTTATACCTCAGGGCAAAAGCATTAAAATTTGGAAGCCCCAGCGGGGCGTAGTATCGGTAGAAATGTGTTGACCACAGCCAACCAGCCCCAGCGGGGCGCAGCAAAAATAGGTGTCTGCTACGCTCCGCTGGGGGTAAAACCTTCTGGGGGCAATCTTGTCTACCCATGCTGCACCCCGCGGGGACTTCCATATGGCCTTTAAATCTGTTGCCGCTGTTGGCGTCCTCGCCAACAGCAACGGCGGAGTGAATGCACAAGCCTAAGCACTCATTCCACCGCTTCTTGTTGGCGAGGACGCCAACAAGGGCAAAAAGGTGTTGGGTTGCTCTGTTTTTGAGGTTGCTTTGAAAAAGGCTTTACTTTGCAAGAAATATTTTGAGCATGGAATTCAAGCACATCATTTCCAATCCCGCTATTTTAGGAGGGAAGCCCGTCATTCGGGGAAGCCGGATCAGTGTGCAACTTGTTTTGGAATGGGTTGCATCGGGGGCGACGATACCGCAGATCGTTCAAAAATTTCCACACCTCACAGAGGAGGGTGTTCGAGAGGCCGTGCTGTATGCCGCTAAGTCGCTTTCAGGCGAGGTTTTTCTCGAAGTGGAAACTGCTGCCGCCGCATGAAACTTTCCGACTTCCCGTTGCTAACTGACGAAAATATTGACCCCGACGTAGTCTCGTTGTTGCCGCTGTTGGCACCCTCGCCAACAGCAACGGCGGAGTGAATGCACAAGCCTAAGCACTCATTCCACCGCTTCTTGTTGGCGAGGACGCCAACAAGGGCAAAAGCGGCGCGGAATATGGAGATGAACTGGGACATGGAGATGGTCGATAGGGCTTTGCGAAAGGTTTAATCCTAAAGGTTTTAAAGGCAAATGTTGTTTCTACCTCAGGGCAAAAGCATTAAAATTGGGAAGCCCCAGCGGGGCGTAGTATCGGTAGAAATGTGCTGACCACAGCCAACCAGCCCCAGCGGGGCGCAGCAAAAATAGGTGTCTGCTACGCTTCGCTGGGGGTAAAACCTTCTGGGGGCAATCTTGTCTACCGATACTACGCCCCGCTGGGGCTTCCAGATTTGGTGCATTTGCCTTATTTATCCCTCACCGCACCACCGTCACATCCCCCTCCAGCACCTCCACTGCGCCGTCCACAAATTCCACCTCCGCCACCCAGACGTACACCGCGCCAGTCGCCTGCTCGCCGCGTATTTTGCCGTTCCAGGCGAAGTTCGGATCGTTGGGTAGGAAGTTGGCCGCTGAAAACACCGCGCTGCCCCAGCGGTCAAAAATTTGCCACTGCCGCACTTTCGCTACACCCCGACCGCCGTACACCATCAACTGGAAGTTGTCGGGGTCGGTGCTGCTGGGAGATAGCACGTTGGGCACAAACACCAGCCGGTCTTTTCGCAGCAGCAGCAGCAGTTCATCGGTCGCCTCGCAGCCGTTGCTGTCGCGCACCGTCAGGCGGTGGCGGTAAGTGTCGAGCGGCAGGTAAGTGAACGTGGTGCAGAAGCCCGCAAGCGGGCAGTTTTCCGAAAAATTCCACAGCACCGAGGCCAGCGGCGTAGAGTGCGAAATCTGGGCCGCCACCGTCGCGCTGTCGCCCAATTGCAGTTCAATGTCGCCACCCAAATCCACCACCAACGGCAGCGGCTCCGCGATGGTCAGCACCGTGTCGAGCAAGCAGCCGTTCGCGTCTTCCAGCGTAAGGGCGTAGGTGCCGGGCACGAGTTGCGAAAACTGGTTGGTCTGCACCCCCGCGCCACTGTTGAGGCTGAACACGAAGGGCGGAGTGCCGCCACTCACATCCGCGATTTGGATGGAGCCGTTTTTCTCCCCAAAACAGCGCACGTCGCGCACCGTGAGGCCGAAGGCCGTAGGGACGGCGGGGTCGTTTTCCACTGCAATCGTGGCTGTGCCAGTGCAGCCGTTGAGCAAATTAGTGACCAGCAGCGTGTAGTCGCCCGCCTTGTCTGCCACAGGCGAGAGGCCGCTCGCGCCCGATGCGATGTGGCCGTTGGCCGTACTCCATGCGTAGGAAAAATGCGAACCGCTGGACGTGCCGCCCGTACCGATGACCACCGATGTGACCGCGCAAGTCAATTTTTTTCCCACTGAAAGCAGCACCGTAGGTGCTGCGTAATCCGTCAGCACATTCACCAGGATGCTGCGCTTGCAGCCGTTGCTGCTGGTGATGATGAAATTGTAGGTACCCGGCTGATTCACATTGATTTTCAGTGTATTGGCAGTAAATCCGTTAGGCCCTTGCCACTCAAAAGTGGCCCCCGGCGTGTTCACTTGGCCACTGATGGTGCTCTGGCCGCCGTTTTTGCAGTTGAGCGTAGTGCCCTCGCCGCTGCCGCTGGGGAAGTCGGCATCCTCGCCGACGGTGGTCGTGGCGGTGGTCGTGCAGCCGTTCGGCCCGGTCACCGTGACCGAGTAGAGGCCCGCTTGGCTCACCTGAAATGCCGCGCTGTTGATGTTGCCGGAGTTGATGTCTGGCCCAGCCCAGTCGTAGGTGCAGCCGGTGGCCGGGGTGGTGGTCAGGCTCAGGTCGCCCAGCGGCTGAGCGCAGGTGAGGACATCGCTGCTGATGGCCACGACGGGCGGCAAATTGTCCAAGCCGACCACCACCGAGTTGGTGGTGGAGCAGCCCGTCAGGGCGTTGGTCACGGTGATGGTGTAGGTGCCAGCCACCTGCACGACGGGCATTTCCGCCAACGAATTGGCGGCAGTGATGCCGGGGCCGCCCCAAGTGTAGCCGATGCCGCCGCCGAGGTCGCTGGAGCCGCTGCCATCAAGCGTCACCTGCTGCACCGAGCAACTCAGGGTGCGGTCGGGGCCAGCGTCAGCGATGGGCAAATTTTGGTCTTGCAGCACGTTGGCCGTGTCGGTGTTGAAGCAGCCGTTTGTCAAATTTTGGATGCTGAGGACGTAGGTACCCACGAGCAACACGGTGGGGCTGGGTAGGCTCTGGTTGGCGGCTGTGATGCCGGGGCCGCTCCACAGCAGCGCGAAGCCAGGGCCGCTGCTGCTGCCCGCCGAGGAGAGCGCAACGCCCGTCGCCGTATTGGCGCAGGTGATGCTCCCGTCAGGCCCAGCACTGGCGTTGGGTGGCGCGATGTCCTCGAACACATCCACCGCATCCATGCTGGTGCAGCCGTTGGCTGCGTTCGTCACGGCGAGGTTGTAAATTCCTGTCAATGTAATACTTAGATTGACGGTGGTGGCTTGGCCAGCGGCCAAGCCAGGGCCGCTCCAACTGTACGAGATGCCCGCACCGGAGGCCGAGAGTGAGCCATCGAGCATGACTGTCGTCACGGAGCAGGTGAGGGTGCGGTCGGGGCCAGCGTCGGATTTTGGCGGTTCGGAGTCCTCGGTCACCAGCACCGCATCGGTGGCTGTGCAGTGGTTCAGTAGGTTGGTTACCGTCAGCAAGTAGAGGCCCGAATCCGCCACCACGGGGTTTTGCTGCGCAAAATTGGAGGTGTTGATGCCCGGTCCCTGCCACAGGTAGCCGAAGTCGTTGCCGCTGCTGCTGGCAGAGCCGTTGAGGGTGAGCGACTGGTTGCTGCAACTGAGTTTTTGGTTCATGCCTGCGCTGGCTGTGGGCGATGCAGTGTCCTGTGTCACGGGGGTGCTGGCGGTGGCTGTGCAGCCGTTTTTAGTGTTGAAAACCAGTAGGTTGTACACGCCAGGCTGGGTCACGCTGGGGCTATTTTGACTCGAAGTGACGGGCGTGATGCTGGGGCCGCTCCACAAAAACTCGATATCGGTACCTGTGCTGGAAGCACTGGCATCCAGCATGACGGTCGTGGTTTGGCAGTCTAAGTGCAGGGTGGCTGGGGCGGTGGCTACGGGGGTAATTTTATTCTCCAAAACCACCACCGTGTCGTGAGCAGCGCAGTTGTTCGTGGTGTTTTTTATTTCCAAAAAATAGGTGCCTGGCTGTGTCGTGGGGGGCGAAATCTGGGACTGCGTAGCGGCGGTGATGCCCGGCCCGACCCAGAGGGTTTGGATGCCGACTCCGCCAGTGGAAGCCGAACCGTCGAGGGTGAAATTCGGGTCGTCGCAGGTGAGCAGCCCGTCGGCTCCCGCGCTGGCGGTGGGGTAGGCGGCTGTGCTGAACACGGTGACGGCATCGGTGGCGGTGCAGCCATTTTCGGTGTTGGTGACGACCAGGCTGTAAGCCCCCGGCAGGGTTGCAGTGGGCTGCCGCAGGGTGCGGCTGAGCGAATCAAGACCCGGCCCGGCCCATGCGTAGGTGAAATTTGTACCCACCGAGGAGTTGCCGCCGAGCAGGCTGAAGGTGGTGACACAATCAATGGTCGGGTCGGTGCCAGCGTTGGCGACTGGAGTGGCAATATTTTCACTCACAGCGACTTGCGCGGTGGTGGTGCAAGTGTTTTCGGTGTTGGTGACGGTGATTGTGTACGTTCCCGGCAGGTTGACGACGGGGTTTTGCTGGCTCTGATTAGCGGCTGTGATGGCTGCGCCTTGCCAGCGGTAGGCGAAGTTGGGGCCGCTGGACGAGGCCGAAGCATCGAGCGTATCCTGCTGCTGGTTGTAGCAGTTGAGCACCTGAGCCGCGCCCGCGTTGGCGAGCGGCGCGAGGGTATCCAGCAGCAGCACCACCACATCGGTGTTGGTGCAGTTGTTGGCCGAGTTGGTCACGCTGAGGGTGTAGGTGCCGGGGGTGCTGATGTTGGCTGGGCTTTGTTCGGTGGCGTTGGCGGCAGTGATGCCGGGGCCGGCCCAGAGGTAGGTGATGGTGGCTCCGGTGGCACTGCTGGAGCCGTCGAGGTTGATGGTTTTGGTGGTGCAATTCAGCGTCCAGTCTTGACCCGCGCTGGCAGCGGGCAGGTTGATGTCGGAAAAAATGGCGACCGCGTCGGTGGCCGTGCAGCCGTTGATGGGGTTGGTGACGGTGAGGGCGTAGTTGCCGGGCTGGGTGATGTTGGGGGTCTGCTGGGTGGCGTTGTTGGCACCGATAGCGGGGCCGCTCCAGAGGAAAATGACCGCTCCGGCTGGGGTGCCTACACCGGGCAGGTTGATGCCGTTGGCTTGGGTGCAAGTCAAAGTTTGATCCGCTCCTGCGGCTGCGGTGGGCAGGTCGATATTGAGGTCAACGGTTACAAAATCAACTGTCTTGCAGCCGTTTACGGTGTTCAGGATGGTAAGCGTGTACTGCTGATCGGGCTGGTTTACGAGTGGGTGGTACTCGTTTTGGTTTCCCGAAAAAATACCTGCGCCGCTCCATGTGGCGGTGAAATTTGGCCCCTGCGAGGAGCCGCTGCCGCCGAGTGTGACGCTGGTGTGGGTGCAGTTGATGAGGGTGTCGAGGCCCGCGTCGGCGAGTGGTGGCTCCACATCGGCGGTCACCAGCACGGTATCGCGGCGGTTGCAGCCGTTGGCCGGGTTGGTGGCGCTCAGGATGTAGGTGCCGGGCTGGTTCACCTGCGGATTGGGCAGGGTTTCGTTGTTTGGCCCGATGCCCGCGCCGCTCCAGAGGAACACCGCGCTGCCGGGGCTGCCGCTGCCATCCAGCAGTACGCTGGTGCTGAAGCAGGTGATGATTTTGTCTGCGCCGGCGTTCACGGTGGGCCGCTCGATGTCCTGACTGACGGCGGCTGTAGCGGTAGCAGAGCAGCCATTTTGTGTGTTGGTGACGGTGACGGTGTAGGTTCCAGGCAGTGCAACTGTCGGATTTTCAAGACTTTGGTTGCCCGCATGGATGTCGGGGCCAACCCAACTCCACTGCACGTTGGGGGTGTTGCTGCTGCCGTCGATGGCGAGGATTTCGAGTGTGCAGGTGAGCATGCCGCCAGTGGCCGAGGCGCTGGGGCGCAAGGTGTCGGCTTGGATGCTGACGGTGGCCGAGGTGGTGCAACTGTTGATCGGATTGGTGACGACAACGGTGTATGTACCCGGCTGCACTACGACGGGGTTTTGCTGGTTTTTGTTGGCGGGGCTGATGCCAAGGCCGCTCCACGAAAAGTTGACTCCAGCGGTGCCAGAACTGCCCTGCAACTCGACCGATGGGGTAGTGCAATTGAGGTTGCCACCGCTGGCAGTGGCACCGGGCGGCGAGGTGTTTTGCGAAACAATGATGCTGGCCGTGTCGCGGCAAGTTGCGCTGCCAGTGCTGTTGGATACGATGAAGACGTAGGTGCCGCCGCCGTTGATGTTTTGAGTGATGGCGGTGCCGAGTTGGGTGCCGCTGCCGGTGGTCCAGCGGTAGGTCGTGTTGGTGTTGGATGTGGAGCCACTGCCGTTGAGCGTGAGCATCGGATTGGCACAATCGATCTGCACGGTGGGGGCGATGACTGCGACCGCTGGCACCACGTTGACGCTGAATTCCACGAGGCTGTCGCAGTCTTGGTGGGAGTTGAACGCTTCAATAAACGGCCCCCCAGTTTGGCAGTATTTGTTGCCATTGAACACGAAACAGCTGCCTTCGCAGATGTTTTGCACCCCAATATTTGTCTTGATTTGCTGCTTGATAACGATGGTCTGCTTCACCGTGCTGTCGCAGCCGAGATACGAATCGTAGGGCGACGAGGTGAGCGTGTAAGTACCGGGCGTGTTGAGCACGGTGAAGGGTGCTTCGTCCCACTCGAAGGGTTTGTCCTCAAAGCAAACCTCCAATTTTGGCCTTAATGTGGCCGAAATCGGCTTGTTTTCGATGTTTAGGCAGATTCTGTTCTCCGGCGAGCAAGCGTTGGCTGCGCCCACGCACACCTGCCCGGTGGCCGCTCCGAAGGTGATGGTGACCTGCGCACCGCCGGGGGCTGGCACGTTGAGGTCGTTTCCGGCACCGTTGATGCTCGATCCTGCGGGGGCTTTCCAGTGGTAAAAACTGGCGTTGTCCACCTCCGGGATGCTGTACACCACCGTCGCTCCGGGGCATACTTTGGCGGGGCCTTCGATGGTTTGCGGCAAGCCCGGCGGGGGCGGCGTTATGGAGCCTTCGGTCACCTCGATGGTGTAGGTACACACGTCGCCTGCCCAGCCGTCCACCATGAGGTAGTAAGTATTGCCCGGCTCAAAACCGCAGTATTCGAGGGTCAGCGGCAGCCCCTCGCCACTGCTCTGGCCAGGATTGCAGACGAGGGCATCTTCGGAGCAACTGCTGAAAAAAGCGGCCTGTAAACCGTTGCCGTCCTCACAATTGCTGGTGGCCACGTTGATGGTGATGCATGGTGTGCCGGCCACGAAGCCAAACCACTGGTCGTTGTGGAGGAAAATTTCGCCGCACACTGTGTTGCCGCCCGAAGCGGTGCCACTGTTAGAGCCTGTATAGCCGTTGAAATCGCAGTATACGCAGGTCGTAGCGCATGACTCTGCCCCTGGCGGCGGCGGCACCGCGCAGGAGGGGGTGATTTGGGCATCGGTTTTTTTCTGGAAAATGAGCAGCAGGGCGAAGGCAAGGAGTAACCGGATAATCTGAACCATGAAATCTTACTTTGAACGTGTAGGGATTAAAAGAAGGCAAAGGGCAAGGGGCAAAAAGCAAAAAGCAAATAGCAAGGGGCAAAAAGCAAGGGGCAAAAAGCAAAGGGCAAAAAGCAAAGGGGCAAAAAGCAAGGGGCAAAAAGCAAAGAGCAAAGGACAAAGGGCAAAGGGCAAATAGCAAGGGGCAGAGGGGATTAAAACGGAGGAAAATTGGCCGTCAACGGGCAGAACTGCCCAGAAAGCGGCCCGCAAAAGAAAGAAGAAAACAGGGATTGGGGCGTATAGAGATTCAGCGAAATGAAAATCGGCTGCTTGGGGGATAGGCAAAACGGGGCGGGGGCGTTGGCCGCTCGTGCGTCTCGGGCGGAGTCTCGGTTGTCTTTCCGCAAAAACCCATCCGCATCTTCGGTGTATGCCTCGCCCCGTGCCTCGTTTTTTATTTTGTTAGGACTTTCGCACAACCCCGGAGGGGTTGAACGTGAATAGCCCCGGATGTAATCCGGGCGAAGTGGTTATGGGTTTAATACAACCCCGGAGGGGTTGAACGTGATGATTTTAAGCGCAAATCAACCTAAGTTCAACCCCTCCGGGGTTGCTTTTGCATTCATTCAT
>JAYSUY010001016.1:0-2906 GCA_043718855.1 Saprospiraceae bacterium
CACTTCTACAAATATCCGGCGGCTCTGCCGCTACTTAGGGCGGCCAGGGATCTTTCTGGTGCCATAAAATTCAACTTGCCCCACTTTCTGGTGCCAAAAAATGCACCTTGCGCCACTTTTCAGGTGCTATAAAATGCAAGTTTGCCCCAAGCCTCCGAACCGGAGGCGCGGCAGGCGGGCGAAATAAAGCATCGCTGAGCATCCATCACGGCAACAGTCAACATCAAAACGATGCGTCAAAAGTCACTTTCCCTCCGCCCCCTCGCCGCCACCACCAGCAAGCGGGCACTGTTTCAAATCTGCTTCTGCCTGCTGTTCGGCCAGGGCATTTGGGCGCAAGCCCCACCTGGCTACACCTACTGCGCAAACGAGGGTCAATCCTTCACCCTCCCTGCCAAAAGCGACCTCGCCTACGGCGCGAACAACCAATTCGCATACCTCTACAACCAGACGGGGACGGTCACTTTCAGCAACCCCGTTTTTGGCGACCCGGCTCCCGGGGTGCCCAAAAAGGGTTATTACAAACTCGTGGACGTCGCAGCAGCCCTCGCCAATTTGAAAGCGGCCATCCTCAAAGTCAAAAATCACCTCACCGGGACTGCGATTTTAACCCCCGCCCAACTCAATGCCCAGGCCGACATCATTCAGGCCAACATCTCCTACGTCGCCGACGACAGTTCGGTGGTTTTGCAGGCACTCGATTTGGTGGATTGCTACGACATGCTCAAAGGCCCGATTTTTATCAACACGGCCACGAAGAGCGGTTTTCCCAATGATTTTGACGCATTGGACGGTCATGAATTGGTGCGGGCGGTGTTTTTGGTGCAGCAGGGCATCCTCGATCACATCTTCACGCAGGACAACTTCCTGAAATACAGGTCCATTTTGCTCGGTCGGAAGTTCAAAACGGCGGACTATTTCCCCGGCGTTTGCCCGCCGCCGGTTGACCCGACGGCTGTTTTTACCGCAAAAATCAACGCGACGATGCCGACGGAATACGGCCAACGCACCGCGTTTTCGTCCACGCCCGCCCGGCGGCCAACGGGTTATTACCTCGCCCCGGGAGGTTTGGGAAAGGTGAAAGTACCCGCCGCGCTGGTCGGAAAAGGCTTTAAAGTTTTGGTCGGGGCGCACTCCTACGACATGAAGGGCAGAAACACTTGCAGACGATTTTTCCGCGTGACGAACACGTTTACAATCAACGACACGATTACCGAAATCGCCAACCCATTCGGCGGCGGCGTTTATATCATCGTGCCGTATCAAATTTATGAAGGCGTGGTGGACATTCAGTTGACGAACGTGGTGCCCGCGCCGTTTTTCTCCACCAAAATTTCTGAAAAAACGACGCTTCAAAATTGGCTCGACGTGCAGCGCACGAACCCCGCGCCCTGGGCAGATTTTGAAACCGACAAATACATGATGCAGGTGCCACGCAAGTGGATTTACAATTATGCAGACCCCGTTTCGCTGATGCGCGACTGGGACGACCGCATGGATGTGGTGTCAAAACTCCTTGGCTATCCGGCAATTCGGAGCAACACGAACTTGTATTTGCAAGTGGATGTGGATATCATGCATGGCTTCTACGGCATAGGCAATCCGCAAATCAACAACACCTACGACCCTGCGGAAATTGGCAACGGCAACAAAAACCACTGGTTTTTACGCCCCGGCGTGGGTTTTTGGGAGACCGAATTTCATGAAATGGGCCACGCCCAATTGTTCAGCAAATTCCCCGGCGAGACCGAAGCGGCGGTCAATGTGCCAGCGGCGGCGATTTTCAACCGGCTTTACAAGGTGAACATTGACACCGCGCTCGGCAAATCGTTCGGCAACAATCCACAAATCACCCGCGACCAAGCGGCCCTGAACTGGATGGTCACGCCAAATTTCCGCGCCGGCAAACCGATGGACATCTCCAACACGACCAAAGACGAGGTGCGCTACCAGCAGCGCGGCTACGCCAAATACGTGGAGATGGCCGCCCTTTTTGGCTGGGAGGCGATTGACTCGTTTTACAGAAAGGAAAACCTGGATTTCATCGCCCAAACACCGGGCGACGGGCTGACGGATGTTGACAGCCGGATTTTGCGGTTTTCGCGGACGGCAGGGGCGGATTTGCGCCCGCTAGTCCACTTTTGGGGCATTCACCCGAAAAACCCGGCAGTGCTCAACCCGCTCATCGTCGCCGAAAACCTGCCACCCTCGAAACTCATTTGCGACCGCCTGACCCACTACAAAGCCATCCTTCCGGCCAACAATGCCCAGTTCCTGACCCACGCCAACGCCTTTTTTGGCGGCAGCATCCCGGCGGGCGGCGACCCGGATTACGGCTCCGGCTGGTACAACATCTGGAAGACGCAGTACAACACGACGCATGGCACCCTGGGCAAGCAAGCCATGCAGAACATCATTGACCTCTACTTTCCGGGCGGCTGCCCAGCGGCTGCCCCAACGCCGACGGTGGCGGTGAATAGCCCAAGCATCTGCCCCGGGCAGTCCGTGACCCTCACCGCGACCGGCGCGGCGTATTACCTGTGGAGCAACGGGGCAACGGGCAGCAGCATCACCGTCAGCCCAAGCGCCACCACCACTTATACCGTTACCGGAAAAACGGCGGGCTACGCTTCTCCCGCCGTTTTGGCAAAAGTGACGGTCAGCCCTGTGCCGAGCGTTTTGGTGAACAGCCCGACCATCTGCGCCGGGCAGTCTGCCACTTTGACCGCGAGCGGAGCCGCAGACTACGCATGGAGTACGGGCGAAACGGGCAGCAGCATCCAAGTCAGCCCAAGCGCGACCGCCGTTTTTACTTTGACAGGAACCACTACGGGCTGCGTTTCTGAGCCGGTTTCGGCAGCGGTGACGGTGAATGCCGTGCCGACGGTTTTGGTAAACAGCCCGAC
>JAYSUY010001017.1:0-8107 GCA_043718855.1 Saprospiraceae bacterium
CAAAAAGGAGAGGGGAGAAGCGACATACATCTTGTCTCCCCTCTCCCTTTTTGGAGAGGGGCCGGGGGTGAGGCCATCTCCCCTCTCCCTTTTTGGAGAGGGGTCGGGGGTGAGGCCATCTCTCCTCTCCCTTTTTGGAGAGGGGTCGGGGGTGAGGCTCTTACATTTTTTCAAACTGCTGCACCCTGCTTTTCCCGCCGCTCGTGGTCACCACAGCATTGTATACACCAGCCAGCAGGCCAGTGAGCGATATGCTCACGGCCTGTTGTTGCTCTTTGAAATGATTGGAAAAAACCAGTTGCCCTGTGGCGTTGAAGATGACAACGCGCTGTATACGATCGTCGCCAGCCGCTGCGATGGACAAGTGATCCATAGCGGGATTGGGGTATAGGTGAACGGGCGATGCAACAACTGCTACATGGCCTTCGCTTACGCCCACCACAGGTTTGCCAGTGCCTTCTTTCAAGAGGTGGTACTGATCAATACCGTTTTTACTGAATGTTTCGTGCAAACCGCTGGGCCATAGCACCCGTACCGAATCTACCTTCGTGCCTGCGCCGAGGCCAAAAATTTGATTGAATGAATTGCTGATGCCGTATCCCTCCCCTGCACGCACTTCGCGGATTTGTTGGCCAGCGGGGGTAAACAAGGTGAGTCTGGCCCCGATACCCAGCCGGTTGCTCTGCACGCCTTCCGTGCGGTAAGCAATGTAGTGGTTGGTGTTGGTGGCGTTGAGCCAGAGCCGGTCGGCGGGCGGGTTCACGGGCTGGCTAAACCAGTACGAACCGTACACATCCCAAAATCCATCGTGGTTCAGGTCGCCCACCGCGAAAGACAATAGCGGAAGGTTGGTTGTAAAGAGTCCCGTGATGGGGGAAAAGGTTTTGTCGCCGTTGTTGTGGAAAAAGCGCTGACCATCCAGGCCCGCCGTGATGATATCCACATAGCCGTCGTTGTCAAAATCGCGCATGAGTGCCTGAAGAGGATCGCCTACATTGCTAAATCCAGTGGAGGCGGTGATATCAGTAAAGTACCCTTTACCGTCATTTTCCAATATCTGAGAAGGCGCTTTATGGTTGATAACGAGCGCATCCATGTCGCCATCGTTGTCTATGTCCTGAAAATCGGAACACCAAGTCTGGCGGCCGATGGCAAGTCCGTAAGGTGCCGCATCTTCGACATAGCCAAGGCTGTCGCTGTACACAAACAGTTGATTGACGCGGGTCGGGCTGGTGGAGTCGGAGGAAAATGCCCAGCATTTGGAGATGTACAGGTCTTGGTCGCCGTCGTTGTCAAAATCGGTCCAAATGCTTCCATAATTGCCCTCGGTCAGGGTGGCAGGCTTGGCCGAAAAATCGATTAGTTCATTTTTCGACCAACTGAGGCTGCCGCTGCCATCGTTGCCTAACACGACATTCGTGCTTTCATCCGCACAAGCGAATATGTCCAACCACCCATCGCGGTTGATGTCAAAAAAGGTAGGACTTTGCAACAAGACGGGCGGGGCCGTCAGGATGGTGGTGGTAGCCGTAGAAAAGTCAGCCGATAACTGCGTGATTTTCAACGAGTCATACAATCCGCCACTAAAAACTTCACTCACTCCATCGTTGTCCACGTCTGCCACCGCCATGCCGAAAGTGGTGAAGCCCACGATGGAGCCGTATTGAACGGCCCGCAAAGAGTCTTGCGCGAAGCCAGGCACTTGATACACGATATTGAGTGTGGTAGAAGGCTGGGGAGCAATGCGCACGATGTCATCGTACCCATCCCCATTCACATCGGCTACGGCTTTTGCCAAATAAGTAAACTGGCCAGCCCCTCCTCCCAGCAGGTTGCTGGCATCCTTGAAGGCTGTCTGTGCGCTGGCGTTCCACGCGAACGCGCACAAAGCGGCAACAATCCTCATCGTATGCATCTTGCTCATTTTTTTTCTGTTTTAGTCCTTTTAGATTTTGACAAAGCATCAAATGGGCATAAAACTGGCTGGCCGACGCTGGGTCGGCTCACCGGAAACCCGGGATGAATGGGCCAAACCGCAAGGCAGGCCCGTGATAAAATGAAGTGGATTACGGGAAACACGCGATGCACATCAAACGAGTTCCCATGTGTCGTGGAGCTCGGCATACCGAGCAGGATTAAAATCTGGAAATCGTACCGCCAAGACACTTTTCACCTGACGATGGAACAAAGGTAGCCGGGCAAACAAGGGCCACAAAGACAGTTGCCGGGCTATCTGTAGTGGGCCAAAAGAAACAATCGACAGGTGATATTTTTCCAAAGCACTGATTTTTAGTTTTTTATCACATATGCTTTTTAAAAGAAAGCGTAGGGGAAAAAGTGCTTAGAGAAGCGTCAAAAACAACTTAGTTGCTCCCGCTGTCCTTGTCATGTCGCAACGAAGTGGAGACATCTGCACAACCCAAGTTCCTCGGCATATCTTGGCCGAGGCTTCCGAACGGACTCTGGCTTGTGCAGATGTCTCCACTTCGTTGCGATATGACAAGGCAGGTGGCCTGGTTAACTTATTTTTGGCGCGTTCCTTAGAGACGAAGAATTAGGCGGCGTTTTGGAAAGAAAGCCCACCCATCAGAAATCCACCACCAGATGCTCCGCCGTCTCCCACACGGTGTAGATGCCCGGCTGAACGGTGTACTCCGCCAACCCAGGCAGAGAACGAGTCAACTCGACGGGCATCTCGTAGGCTTCCAGCACTTGGAACAGCCACCAGCGAAAATGCCGCCGCTGCACCTTCAATTCCATCGAATCTTTCAGGAAAGATATCCGCAGCCGCCGCTCGTTTGTCAGGCTGAGCCACGCACTGACTACGGGGCATTTGTATCTGATTTTTGTCGGCCTTACCGTCATCATCCTGCACAAGCCTACGCCTGAGCAGCCTGCACTGGGCGATCCCAGAATAATTTCAGTACGCACAGCACCCAGTTCCATTTTGCCCAATACCGGGCGAGGTAAGGGAAGTTTAAAGTCAACGTCAGGTTGGATAGCACCCATGATTAGCACGAAAGCAAGTTAGATTAAAAAATGATGATGCGAAGGTCGTTGCCGATCAGTGCGGTAGGCAAGACAGTTTACCTCTGCTGCAGCGAATGAAAAAGCATAGGTATTGCTGCACCTTTGGAAACCAATGGCTTGGTTTTCAAAAATTTAAAGCACCAATAATTTAAAAATAAGTGTGGGGGAGGGGAGG
Source organism: Saprospiraceae bacterium (assembly GCA_043718855.1). Taxonomy (GTDB): domain Bacteria; phylum Bacteroidota; class Bacteroidia; order Chitinophagales; family Saprospiraceae; genus M3007. The sequence goes on from JAYSUY010001017.1 coordinate 3,206, forward strand.
CTGTTGGCTATTGGCTGTTGGCCTTGGGGGTTGGCTAATGGCCAACAGCCAACAGCAAGGCTACTTCTTCCGAGCCACCATGTCCAGCGAACCCAGTACCATCTCCCAGAGATACTCATAGGGGATAATTTCTACCTCGTGCGACTGGTTGGCGAAGTCAAGCGGCATGGTCTGGAGTGCCGTCACGAATTTTTCAGCAGTACGCGCTGCCGCCACCCGGTGAAACCCAGCAGCGGGCACCGCCAACAGCATCTTGATGAAGCAGTTGCTGCGAAACGTGTCGTCTTTTTTCAGGTAGCGGGTAGTATATTTTTCGATGGCCTCCATGCGGTCGATGGTCTCGTTGTGGCGGCGAGCGAGGATGAGCCACACGATCTGGAACACCAGCAGGGCGATGTTCATGCCACGCTTGTCTTTGGAGTACAAGGGCGTATCGTTCAGAAATTTAGAGACCCTGAAGCGGCTCAGCACCTCATCGTGCGGAGCAGCTTGCACGAGGCCCAGTTCGCTGAGGTAAAACAGGTAAGCCTCCTGAATTTTCCATACTTGCAACATACTTTCGGGCAGTGCATCGAAGCGGCGGTGTAGCACAGCACGCCTGAAAATTTCGTAGGCTGCTTGGTACTCCTGCGTGTGGAAGGAGAGCATGAGCAGCAGTTCCTGATACTTGAACCAGTTGAACGTACCCTCTTCGAGCAGGGTCATGCCGCGCTCAGCCACCGCCTTTCCACGCTGATAATCACGCAGTTGCACATAGCATACCATTTCTTGTTGCAAAAAAATCTGGAGCGGCACATTGGCTGTGTAGTCTTTCGCCTCGAAAAAACGGATGGCACGATCACACACCTCCACCGTGTTTTTGTAGTCGTTCACGCTCGTGTGTACCAGTACTTCGATGAGCCGCCCACTGAGGTGCAGCCGGTAGGTGTCGTGCTGCTGGAGTGCGGGGGCAATGGTTTGGTAGGCTTCCAGTGCCTGCTGGTGTACGTCCTGCTTGGCTGATTTGTCGCTCACAAAACGCAGCACGAGGTCGGTGTACAGGTCCTCCGCGCGGTTTTCCTGCTGCAAAATCTCATCGTACTCTCGAGTGAGCGCGGCGTACTGCTCATACTTTTTCAGGTTGCCCTCTATGGAGCCATAGTACAGCCGCAGACTGCGGGCAATGTCCACCGTGAGGTCGGTGAACTCGTACTTTCGAGTCATGCGGAGCAGGTCAGCGGCCAGCCCCACCTGGCTGGTTCGCGCGCCTTTGCCCGTGAGGAGTTTCATGGTGGCCCACTGCCGGTAACAATCAAACCAGGCTTTCTGCCGCAGTTGGTAGTGCGGCAGGTCGAGGTCGATCAGGAACAGCATCCGGTGGAGGTAGTCCCGGAGGGCGTTTTTCAGCCGAAAATAATGCGGCGGGTTCGCTTGGCCGGGGAACAGCGCGGCAATCGCTTCCTCGTCGGAACGCAACTTGCCATCGGCTACCATGTCGTACAGCCGCCGCATTTTGGCATGGGGCAGCGCGGCCACCCCGAGGCTGGCAATGGATTTCAGTCTTTTGGGGGTCACGATGTCCGTGAGTTCGCGGAGCTCTTGCATAGTGGAGAGTGGATTAGGGCGACCCCACCCCCGACCCCTCTCCGCCGAGGCGAAAGGGGGTGGGGTTCAAGGCAAACGCATCAAAATCCAATTGACCTCGGAGAGGTCTCACGTTTGTAGAAATGGTGGGTTAGTTAATCATTTTTGACCTCGTAGAGGTCACACATTTGTGCCTCCTCTCTAACGTGCGACCTCTACGAGGTCGTAAAATCATGCAAAACACCCGATCTCTACAAACGTGAGACCTCTCCGAGGTCAGTTAGATTTTGATGCGTTTGCCCTGGGGTGGGGTTGTTAGCCGCACAAGGACGTAAGATTTCCACAATTTTTGAACATCTCCCGTGCTACATTTGCGCCATGCAGATTTGGCAAAAAATATGGTTCAACATCCGGCGCTTCGGGCTGGAATCCTACGCTTTCCTCACCGCGCCCTTCGTGGTGCGCAACTGCCTGAGTATGCTCGCGCTCGTCACCGGGTTTCTCGTGCTGTCGTTTTGGTGGCTCAAATGCTACACTCATCATGGCGAGAGCATGCAGGTACCCAACTATGTCGGCATGAGTTTCCGCGAAGCGGCCAAAAAAGCCCGCGCCCGCGACTTTGCGGTAGCCATCAGCGACTCGATGTACGTACCGGGCAAGCCCCCGGGCGAGATCACCGCCCAAAACCCTGCCCCCGACAGCCGGGTGAAGGAAGGCCGTACCCTGTACTTTACGGTCACGAAAAACAACCCCGACATCATCAAACTGCCCAACTTGGCCGGTGGCGATGATTACGACCTGTACAGCCGCAAACTCAGCCGACTCGGCCTCAAACCACGCATCGTGGCCCGCGTACCCGACCCTCGCTTAGAGCCGAACACCATCGTGGCCGTTATGTACCGCAACGACACCATCACTACCGACATCAGGCGCGGCGATTTCAGTGCCGAAATGGGAGCCACCATCGATTTCGTGGTGAGTGAAAAAATCACGCTCAATGTCTCCATCCCCGACTGTGAGTGCCAGACCTACGGAGCCGCCAAATTCATCGTCCAGACCAGCAGCCTGAGCATCGGTGCAGTCATCAAGGATGGCACCGTGACCGACGAACAGACCGCCTACGTATGGCGGCAAAGCCCCCGCTACGATGCCAACGGCACCATGCGCGTAGGCGAGCAAGTTGACCTGTACCTCACACAACAGCGGCCGCAGAAATGCACAACGCAGGACGATGGGATAGAACGGTGAAGTATGAACGATGAAGTATGAAGTATGAAGTATGAAGTATGAAGTATACCGCGCTCCTCTCCTCGTTCACAATTCATAGTTCATAGTTTATCGTTAGCATGAAATTCCTCTTCCCGCTCCTCCTCCTCCCACTCCTCGTCGCCGCCCAAGACCGCCCCGTAGGCCGCGCCTTCGCCACCCGCAGCGAGGTGATGGCCCGCAACGGCATTGCCTGCACCAGTCACCCGCTGGCGACCTCAGCGGCATTGGACGTGCTGCGCAAAGGCGGCACCGCCGTAGACGCTGCCATCGCCGCCAACGCCGTGCTGGGCGTGGTGGAACCGCACGTCAACGGCATCGGCGGCGACCTCTATGCCATTGTTTATGAGGCAAAAACGAAAAAATTGCACGGCTTGAACGGCTCTGGCCGCTCGCCCCACACGCTCACGCTCGACACTTTCCGGCAGCGCAACATCCAGTACATCCCGGCCCTGGGGCCGCTGCCCGTGTCGGTGCCGGGTTGTGTGGACGGCTGGTATTCGCTGCACGAAAAGTTTGGCCGCAAACCCATGAGCGAGGTGCTGGGTTACGCCATCGGCTACGCCCGCGACGGCTTCGTGGTGGCCGACGAGGCCAGCCACTCGTGGCAGCGGGTGGAGGCCGCCTACGGCAAGTTTCCCAACGTGCGGGAGGTGTACCTGCCCGGCGGGAAGGCCCCGAAACGCGGCGAGATTTTCCGCAACCCGCAGTTGGCCACCACCTTGGGAAAAATCGCGCAGGGCGGGCGCGACGCATTTTACAAGGGAGAAATCGCCCGCACCATCGACGAGTTTATGCGGAAAAATGGGGGCTTCCTCTCCGCCCGCGACCTCTCGGAACACCGCTCGGAGTGGATCGAGCCGGTGTCGGTGAACTATCGGGGCTACGATGTGTGGGAACTACCGCCCAACGGTCAGGGCATCGCTGCCTTACAGATGCTCAACATCTTGGAGGGCTTCGATTTTTCGCGCACCGGGTTTGGCTCGCCGGAGCACGTCCACCTGTTCATGGAAGCCAAAAAACTGGCGTTTGAAGACCGGGCCAAGTTCTACGCCGACTTGGCGTACATGGAGCCGGGCATCGTCAACCGCTTGATTTCCAAAGATTACGCTGCCGAACGCCGCAAACTCATTAACCCCGCTCGTGCCGCCCAAGCAGTGGACGCGGGCAACCCCAACCTAAAAGACGGCGACACGATTTACCTCACTGTAGCCGATGGCGAGGGCAACATGGTGTCGCTCATCCAGAGCAATTTCCGGGGCTTCGGCTCTGGCATGGTGCCCGATGGGCTGGGCTTTATGCTCCAAGATCGGGGTCAATTGTTCACCCTCGAAGCGGGCCAAGCCAACACCTACGCACCGCACAAGCGGCCCTTCCACACCATCATCCCAGCCTTCGTGACCAAAGACGGGCAGCCTTGGATGTCGTTCGGTGTGATGGGCGGCAGTTTCCAGCCGCTGGGCCACGTGGAGATTCTGATGAACATGATCGATTTCGGCATGAACGCCCAAGAAGCGGGCGATGCGCCCCGCATGGATCATCAGGGCAGCAGCGAGCCGACTGGCGAACGAGCCAAAGACGGCGGCCAGATCACGCTCGAAAACGGCTACTCCTACGAGACCATCCGCGCCCTGATGCAGATGGGCCACCGCGTGGGCTGGGCCGCGCCGGGTGCCTACGGCGGATACCAGGCCATCCGTTTCGATGCGGCGAGCCGGGTGTATTTCGGGGCTTCGGAGAGCAGAAAGGATGGGCAGGCAAGCGGGTACTAGCTAATTCGACTTTGTTACTTTAAAAAAGCAGAGTCTGTCATGTCGTAACGAAGTGGAGACATCTACACAAGCCAAGTCTTTTTGGAGGTCATCAGGGCTGGGGTTGTGTAGATGTCTCCGCTTCGCTGCGACATGACAACCCGTTTTTCTCTAATCTAACAAAGTAGAACTAAGTCCTACAACACAAATATCTCGCAACATGAGTCATCCCGGAGTTTGGGGACAAAAACTCAGGATTTGCTGGAAAACAGGTGCGTAGCACCATAAAATTTGTAGAAAATGCGGTCAATTGGGAAAACAG
>JAYSUY010001018.1:0-2900 GCA_043718855.1 Saprospiraceae bacterium
ACTAATTGATTTTCAATGAAAAAACTACTTCTCCTGACACTTCTTGTTGTCCTTGCGCTCTCCGCCTGCGACAACGGCAGCGGAAACGGTGGCACCACCGACACCGACTTCGACCGTTCAAAAATGCTGGACAACATGGCTCAAAACCTGATTCGCCCAGCCTACGCCGACCTCTCCAACAAGCTGACTGCCCTGCAGGCCTCTGCCTCTGCTTTCGCGGTCAATCCGGCGGAAACGACGTTGACATCGCTGCGCCAAGCATGGCTTGCCACCGCCCAAACCTGGCAGTTCGCCAACGCATACAATTTTGGTCTAGCGGGTGAGGACGGCTTGCGCAAGGGCCTCGTGGAGGAAGTCGGCACTTTCCCAGTCAGTGAAGAAAAAGTGGAGGCGGCTATTGCTGCTGGGCAATGGAACCTCAACGATTTCAGCCGCGACGCTCGCGGGCTGCACACGGTGGAGTACCTCATTTTTGGAAAAAACAACGGCAGTGCGGAGCAAGTCGTGGCGACGTTTTTGGCGCAGCCGACCCGCTTGCAGTACCTAGTTGCACTGTGCAGCGATTTGAAAGACCGTGCCTCAGCGGTGGAGTCCGGCTGGCAAACTTACTCGGCTTCGTTCGTCGCTGATGCAGGCACCTCGGCGGGCAGCAGCACCTCGCAACTGTACAACCAGTTTGTGCAAAGTTTTGAGGCCATCAAAAATTTCAAGGTCGGCCTGCCGCTGGGCAAACGCCCCGGACAAACCTCGGCTTTGCCCGAAAAAGTGGAGGCCTACTACAGCAGATATTCAATTCAACTACTTGAAAACCACCTCACTGCGCTCGAAAATGTCTGGCGTGGTCGCTCCCGAGAAGGTGTGGACGGCATTGGTTTTCGGGAATACTTGGAGGACGTGACGGGCGGCCCGGAACTCATCGCGCAGACCGAGGCGCAGTTGGTCAGCATCAAAACTGCCCTCGCTGCGCTGCCCCAAAACCAGCCGCTGTCTGCCCAAATCCTGAGCAGCCCGGCGACGGTGGAGGCCCTGCACACAGAGATTCAGAAGCACGTCCGATTTTTCAAAAGCGATATGTCGTCGCTGCTTGGCATCGCCATCACGTACAGCAGCGGGGATGGGGATTGAAAAGTTTGAAGTTTGAAAAGTTTGAAGTTTGAAGTTGGGCTTCGGGCTGGGCATTTGAGTAGGCAAAAGTTTGGAATGACGACCATGACGAATGACAACCATGACGAATGAAGCAATGTCAAAAATAACGGCCCCGGTCAGCATCGCCCCCCTTGTGACGCTCCGCATCTTGTTCGGAGCCATGATGGTCATCAGCACAGTGCGCTTCATGGCCCTCGGTTGGGTGAAAGACCACTATCTGGATGCCAAAATCACCTTCAAATACTACGGGTTTGATTGGGTGCAGGTATTGCCCGAATTTTGGATGTATGCCCTCCACGTGCTCATGCTCGCGGGCGCGGTGGGCATCTTGCTGGGGGCGTTTTATCGGCTGTCGGCCTGGGTGTTTTTCCTCACGTTCACTTACTGCGAACTGATTGACCTCACCTACTACCTCAACCATTACTACTTTGTCAGCCTCGTCGCGTTCATGCTGACTTGGGTGCCAGCGGGCCGCAGTTTTTCGGTGGATGCCTGGCGCAAACCGTCCCTCCGACTCGCCAGCGTGCCGCGCTGGTGCATCGCCATATTTCAACTGCAAACCGCCATCGTGTACACCTACGCAGGCTTGGCCAAAATCAACCACGACTGGCTCATCGAGGCCTTGCCGCTCCGCATTTGGCTCCCCGCCGCCGACAAAATCCCAATCATCGGCCCGCTGCTCGATCTGCCCTGGATGCCCTGGGCGTTCAGTTGGGTCGGGATGCTGTACGATTGCACCATCGTGGGGTGGCTGCTTTGGCGACCGACGCGGCCGTGGGCTTTCGCAGCGGTGGTCGTTTTCCATGTTTTGGTGGGCATTTTATTCCAAATCGGGGTGTTCCCGCTGGTGATGATCGCGATGGTAACGGTGTTTTTTTCGGCGCGGTGGCATGAGCGGTGGCAGGGGCGGTGGTACCTCCCCTTGTTCAACCCCACCCCCGACCCCTCCCCTGAAAAGGAGGGGAGCCACGACATACGCCGTGACTCCACGTCTCGCCCCCCCTCCTTTTCAAGGGAGGGGTCGGGGGTGGGGTTGAATCGGGGAGGGGTCGGGGGTGGGGTTGTGTCGGCAAACTTCAAACTTCAAACTTCAAACTTCAAACTCCTCTCCCTCTTTTTCCTCTTCCAACTCCTCTTCCCCTGGCGCTACCTCCTCTATCCTGGCAACCTTTTTTGGACCGAAGAAGGCTACCGATTCAGTTGGCGGGTGATGCTGATGGAGAAGGCTGGCACCGCCACTTTTTTCGTAAAAGATTCAAAATCAAAGCGGGAGGGCGAGGTGGTGAACAGCGATTTCCTCTGCGCCCACCAAGAAAAACAGGTGGCGATGCAGCCCGACATGGTGTTGCAGTACGCCCATTTTTTAAAAAAACACTACGCCGCTCAGGGCATGGCCGACCCGCAAGTTCGCGCCGAAGTCTGGGTGACACTCAACGGTCGCCCCAGTCGCTTGCTGCTGGACCCGCAGTTGGATTTGACTAAAATCGAGGACGGCTGGGGGGGCAAAAAATGGATTTATCGGTATGAATGAGCAAGCCTGGCCCCTCCCCGTTTTAACCCCACCCCCGACCCCTCTCCGCCGAGGCGGAAGGGGATGCACGACATACACCGAGGCATACACCGAGATTCCATGCTGTGGCACCATGTCGTGCATCCCCTTCCGCCTCGGCGGAGAGGGGTCGGGGGTGGGGTTGAAACGGGGAGTCGCCGCCTTTTTCCTCCTCTTCCCCCTCCTCCTCACCGCCCAAACCACC
>JAYSUY010001019.1:0-2899 GCA_043718855.1 Saprospiraceae bacterium
CTGAGCCGAAGTCTGGGTGGGGCAGCCCTCGAATTCGCCCTTGACGCTGATCGTGGTGGTGCCGCTGGGCGTAGCGATGGGGTTGTTGCAATCGCTGCACGTCAGGATGTTGGCTGGTTGCCACTCTATGTTGACCACGCCGGGCGTGAAGGTCAGGCTGAGTGGTACACTTTCGCCAGGGCAAATGCTCGATAGGGCGGGCGTGATGGTCATCTCGGCTTGCGGAATCACGTTCACCGTCGCCTCCGAGGTATCGGCACAAGCCCCGATGGTGCTGATGCGGCGGTAAATCGTGGTATCGGTAGGCTGCACCACCAAGTTGTAGAGCGTGTCTGGGGTGAGTTGGCCCATGCCCGACCACAGGAAAGTGATGCCGGGATGCTCGAAGGGTTCGTAGGTTTTGGACTTGAGCGTCACCAACTGCCCTTGGCAGATGGTGGTGTCGCTGGGCAGGATGCTCAGGTCGCGGGGCAGCGAATCCACCTGCGCCCAGAACGATTGGGAGAGCGCACAGCCCGGCACAGTGGCCGTAGCGGTGTAGCGGGTCGATTCGTCAGGATTGGCCGAAACGCTCAATCCGTTGGGGGCAATTTGCAGCCCAATGATGGGCGACCAACTGACGGGCGCGTTGCCCGGCGAGACAGTTACTGTCACCGTCACTGGGCTGCCTTTGCAGATCAAAATCGTGTCGGCTACGCTCAGGCTCAAACTTACCGATGGAACGGTGATCAGCACTTGATCCACCACCGTGCAGGCACCGTTGGTGGCGGTCAGGGTGTACAGTGTGGTTTGTTGTGGGGTTGCTACGGGGTTGGCCGCAGCGGGGTCCGTGAGGCCCGTAGCGGGCGACCAGGTGTACGTCACGCCGGGTTGCACTAGGGTGCTGCCAAGCAGCACAGGCTGACCTGCACACACCGAAGTGTCTTGGCGAGCAGCAAGAACGGGTGGCACCACGACGGTCACTTTTACGCTGTCTCTGGCAGGTACAGGGCAACTCCCACTGGCTGCTGTGAGGATATAAGTCGTTGTCTGCGTGGGTGCTACGGTCGGGTTGGCTACCGAGGAAGCAAATTCTGGCGGTTTAGACGACCAGGAATAAAAAGTGGCTGGCAGCGATGCACCGCCGATTTGTACCGACTGGCCGAGGCAGATGGCGGTGTCGTTGGCGATGTTGTACTTGGTTTGTTGGCCGTTCAGCACGATGATGTTGATGGTGTCCTTGCCGACACATTCTGGGCGCGTTATCGTGGCGATGAACACATAAAAACCAGTTCCAGGATTGGTCAGTACAGGAGAGGGGCAGTCGGTGCAACTCAAGCCCAGCGAGCCAGTCCACGCATAATTTCCGGGCAAAGCGTTGGCGTTGAGCGACACATTGGCACCTACGCACACAAACACGTCGGGGCCGAGGTTGAGGTCGCAACTGTCTGCCAACGGCGAGGTAGCAGGCGGGGTGTTAAAAGTCAATTTTTGGGCGGATGCGAGCCACGCAACCAGCGTAATCAGCACTGTCAGGATGAATTTCATGTAAAATTTATAGTTGAAAAAGCGCAAGCGCGGGCGAAGGTAAGGCTGTTGGGGTGGTGATTGGTTTATTGGTGGTTGGTGATTGGCGGAGTGGTGATTGGTTTATTAGTGATTGGAGACTGGTGTATGAGCACACTACTAGATATTTTTCACACAACGCCACAACGCCACGACGGTGATGCGACTAAGTCATTCAAAGCCAATTTGTTGTGCCGTTGTGGCGTTGTGTGAAATCAAAATATCCGGTCGTGTGGTGTACGAGTTGCCAAAGCCAATCACCAATAAACCAATCACCACTCCCCCATTTGCAACATCCGCACCAACTTGATATCGGGGAAAGTGAGGTATTGGTTGGGTGACGAGTTTTCTACCTTCGCCTCAAAAATAAGACAGATTTTGACTGTAAAAATTATCAACCGTTCCCCCTACGATCTGCCTCGCTACGAAACGTCTGGCAGCGCGGGCATGGACCTCCGGGCCGTACTCGATGCACCGCTTACGCTCTCCCCGCTGGGCCGTGCGCTGGTACCCACCGGACTTTTTATCGAGTTGCCAGCAGGTTTTGAAGCGCAAATCCGCCCCCGCAGCGGCCTGGCTGTCAAGCGTGGCATTACTCTGCTCAACTCGCCGGGCACCATCGACAGCGACTACCGAGGCGAAATCAAGTGCATCATGGTCAACCTCTCCAACGATCCGCAAGTCATCGAGCCTGGCGAGCGCATCGCCCAAATGGTGGTGGCCCGCTACGAGCAAGTGGCTTGGCAGCAAGTGGAGATTTTAGAAGAAAGCCAACGTGGTGCGGGCGGGTTTGGCAGCACCGGGACGGGACATTGAGGATGGGGATAATGGAGAATAGAGGCGTGACGAAGTGCCTACCGGTACGTTACAAGCAGCACTTCCGGCTCAGTATTCACCTAAATTTTACCTCAAAAATTTGTCTGAATAGGCTGATTGCCAGTATTTTAACCCCAGAAAGCATACCTCGAAAGAGGACTGCCAGAATACATCACAACAAAACGTTTCAATCATGGCTCAACTCGACAACTATCTCCCCTGCGAAACCTACGCCGCCGCGACTGAAAGCAGCAAGTACGCAGGTTTCAACGCTTGGCTCGACAGCGACATCAACAGCCACTACTTCGCCGCCGTCACCAACAAAGGCTCGGTGCAACTCCGCTCCGAAGCCTACACCACCGAATCGGCCCGCGACAACGGCATCGAATCAGTGATGAAAAACCGCGACACCGAAGAGCGGTACAAAGTGGTGCAAGACCCCGCCGACAACCAGTGGTACATTGTACTGCGGGCAGGCAACAACCAAGAAATCGCCCGCTCCTGCGCTTACGACTCCGAGGCCGCAGCGATGGCGGGC
>JAYSUY010001020.1:0-2898 GCA_043718855.1 Saprospiraceae bacterium
GTCGAAAAAACACGACTCATTAACCACCACCACATCCCGGAAACTCCGGGATTTCACCACACTCAACGGTTCACAACAACACAACAATGAAAAAAACGCTCCTCGTGCTGGCCGCCTGTTTCTTCACGCTGGCCGCTTTCGCCCAAAAATCACTTCCCTCTGCCAATGTTAAAACCCTCGAAGGCCAAACCCTGAACGTACAAGAACTCGGCAAATCGGGCAAAATTACTGTCATCAGTTTCTGGGCCACGTGGTGTTCTCCTTGTAAAAAAGAATTGGATGCCATCAAGGACTACTACGGGGAGTGGCAGGAAAAATACGGGGTCGAACTCATCGCCGTCAGCGTGGACGATGCCCGCACCGCCGCCAAAATACCCGCTATGGTGCAAGAAAAAGGCTGGGAATACCGCATTCTGATCGACTCAAACAAGGAGTTTTCACAGACCGCCAACGTTGCTTCCGTACCCTACACCATCCTGCTCAATGCGGCGGGCAACATCGTGTACGAACACACGGGCTACACGCCAGGTGATGAGTTGGAGTTGGAAGAAAAAATAAAGGAGTTGAAAAAGTAAAGGGCAAAAGGCAAGAAGCAAGGGGCAAACCGATTCAACTCGATTTGCCCCTTATTTTTTTGCCTTTTGCCCCTCGCTTATCGCAGCACCTCCACCAACGATTCTGCCATACCGAAACTCGTGCTGCTCGATAGCCGCACCCGGCGCATCTCGTTGCCCAATTGGCAAGCGGCAAAGGCGTGAAAATGACCCGTCGCGTCGCGCTCGCAATGTACGCCCAGCGGAAGTTGGCAGCCGCCGTCCATCAGTTGCAACACCCGGCGCTCCACATTGGTGACGGCAGAGACCTCTGAGTGGTGGAGTTTTTTGAGCAAAAGTCGCGTCTCCGTATCGCCCCGGTTGGTCTGCCAAGCCAGTACGCCCTGCGCCGGAGCGGGTACAAACTCGCGGGGATTGAGTTCGATTTTTTCAAAACCTGACAGATCTAAATCCAGCCGACTCACACCAGCGGCGGCCAAAAAAATCGCGTCGAAATCACCCTGCCGGAGTTTTTCCAAGCGCGTCGGAACATTGCCCCGGATGTCTTTTAGTACCACATCAGGACGATAATCAGCCATTTGCGCTTTGCGGCGAGATGCCGAAGTACCCACCACGGCTCCCTTTTTTAGCCTAAAAATTTCACCCTTCACCACAGCCTCTGGCCGCGCGATGAGCCAGTCCGATGGGTTGTCGCGGTACGACACCGCCGTGATGACCAATCCCTCTGGCGGGCTGGTGGGCAAGTCCTTCATGGAATGCACCGCCAAATCCACGTCGCCGCGTAGCAGCGCATCCTCAATTTCTTTGGTAAAAAAACCCTTGCCTTCCATCTTCTCAAAACTCAGGTGCTGCACCAAGTCGCCCTGCGTTTTGATGATGACCAATTCACTCTCCACCCCAATGCGGGCGAGTTCTGCTTGGGTGTAGTGTGCCTGCCAAAGAGCCAGTTTGCTGCCGCGAGTGCCGATGCGAAGTGCCATATCTGTTGGGTATTTGTTGAGGTGAGGATTAGGGGATGAGCCCCACCAGCAAAATAGGGGGCGAAAGTACGACAGCCCTTTTTTCATCTGTGTCCCATTGTTGCCGTTCTATACTTGGAGATTCGACTTCAAGTCGAACCTCCAATCATGAGGGAAGCCGCTCGGCTGGGAAATCAAGATGCCGCGATCTGCGATTTCCCGATCTCCACCGCCACCTTCCACCCCTCCTCAATCGCCCGTTTCGCATCCAATTCGCCCGCTTCCTTTGCCCCGCCGATGAGATGGACGGAGATGCCCGCTTGCCGCAGCGGCTCGTATAGTTCGCGCAACGGATTTTGCCCCGCGCACACCACCACCGTTTCTACATCCAGCACCTGCGGCAGACCTTTTACCGTGATGTGCAGCCCTGCGTCGTCCACCCGCACATAGTTGACCTCTGCCCACATCTGCACGTTGCGGCTTTTCAGCGTCAAGCGGTGCGCCCAGCCAGTGGTTTTGCCCAAGCGGTCGCCCACTTTGCCTTTGCTGCGCTGCAACAGCCAAACCTGTCGGGGCGGAATCTCTGGGTGGGGCTTCGTGAGGCCGCCGCGATGTTGGTAGGTAGGGTCGACGCCCCACTCAGCGAGGTAAGCGGCTGTTGGCTGTTGGCCGTCCGCCGTCAACCGTCCGCTGTCAAGCGTTGAGGCCGTCAAATACATCGCCACATCAAACCCAATGCCCCCCGCGCCGATGAGCGCCACCGTCTTGCCCACCGGCTTTTGGTGCAGCAGCACATCCAGGTACGACATCACTTTGGGATGATCAATGCCTTCGATTTGCAGTTTGCGGGGCAACACGCCCGTAGCCACCACGACGTGGGCAAATTTTTCTTGCAGCAAAAAATCGGGTGTCGCGCGAGTGTTGAGGTGCAGGCGGACGCTGTGTTTTTCCAGCATTTTGCCAAAATACCGCAGCGTTTCGTGAAATTCCTCCTTGCCGGGTATCCGCTTGGCCATGTTGAACTGCCCACCGATTTCGCCAGCAGCTTCAAATAAATGCACCTCGTGGCCGAGAGCCGCCAGTTCGGTAGATGCAGAAAGCCCCGCAGGGCCTGCGCCGATGACGGCCACTTTGGCTGTTGGCTGGCTAATGGCTAACGGCCAACGGCCAACAGCCAACAGTTCCTTGCACGCCCTCGGGTTCACCAAGCACGAAGCGTCTTTTCCCCGAAACACATGGTCAAGGCAAGCCTGGTTGCAAGCGATGCAGGTGTTGATTTCGTCGGCGCGGCCTTCGGCGGCTTTGCGCATGAAGTCGGGGTCGGCCAGCAGGGGGCGTGCCATCGAGACCATGTTGGCGAAGCCGTCGCAGAGCAATTGCTCCGC